>NZ_JBMPPH010000008.1:0-133651 GCF_049340285.1 Undibacterium sp. SXout20W
TTGGATCAATACCAATGGCAGGCACCTCGCAGCTACATGCTCTCGCTCAAAGCTTACTTTTAATTGATGCCTGAGTTCTGCTACCGTTAAGGTCTGGGGTAGTGCCGGGTGTTTTTGACGGTACTACTTTAGGCGTTTAACATTGAATAAAAAATAGTGTTGTCCAACTTTTTTATGTTTTTCTTACTTTTGTTGAGTCGGCAAGTCTTGTTTAAGTAAGCATAAAAAGTAGCGTTTCAGCTAGATGTTACAGTTGCACAAAGAGGCCAGCATTAGCTGGCCTCTTATCCCCGAATTCCCTTCTCCAAAAAAACAAACCATTTAATTTAAATTGCGTAGTTCGATTTAAATTTCCAGTTATATTTTTGACTGTTGCTTGGTGTTTGCCTTTTCCTTGCCTTGCCTTTTCCTGAGTGCCTCTCTCGCATTTATCATTTTTGGAATAAAAATTTACTTTACCTTTAAATAGTTTAGGTTTAAAGTATATTTTATTATTTGCGTAATTCCTGAATTCCTCACTTTGACTAAAGTAACAGGAGGTGACATGGCTTTAACTGCACGAGCGATATCTGCGCATGTGGATACGTTTGCCTTTGATAATTTACCGCCACGTGAGCAATGGCCGGAGCTGGTGTTTTCATTGCCTGAGTTAATTTATCCAGAACGACTTAATTGTATTGCTGAAATTTTAGACAGGTCTTGTCTGAATGGTGATCGCGAAAAAGTGGCTATCCGCACGTATAGTGAAAGTTGGACTTACGCGCAATTGCAGGAAAAAGTGAACCGTATTGCCCATGTGCTGGTTGAAGACATGGGGATGGTCCCAGGTAATCGTGTGTTGTTACGGGGAACCAATACGCCTATGATGGCGGCGTCTTTTTTGGCGGTGATTAAGGCTGGCGGTATTGCCGTGCCAACGATGCCTTTGCTTAGGGCAAAAGAATTAAGTGTCATCGTTGAAAAGGCACAAGTCTCTCATGCACTATGCTCATATTCGTTGCACGAAGAGTTAGCGTCGACGGTGCGGGATCAGACGACGTTACAGCATGTTTTGTATTTCAATGGCGGCGATGATGCGCTCGAAATGCGGATGGCATCTAAGCCAATTGAGTTCGATGCGTTAGATACTGCGGCCGACGACGTTTGTCTTATCGGTTTTACATCAGGCACAACGGGCAAACCCAAAGGCACCATGCATTTTCATCGGGACGTGATGGCTATTTGTGATTGTTTTCCACGTTCCACTTTACAATCTCAAGCGGACGACGTTTTTATCGGCACACCGCCACTTGCATTTACGTTTGGTTTAGGTGGCTTGCTGTTATTTCCATTGCGGGTCGGGGCAACGGCCGTCTTACTCGAAAAGTTAACGCCCGAGTTATTGTTGAAGGCGATAGCCGATTTCAATGCGACGATCTGTTTTACCGCGCCGACGTTTTATCGTCAGATGACCGGGCTCGTCAATCAATTTGATCTACATAGTTTACGAAAAACGGTTTCTGCGGGTGAGGCGTTGCCAATTGTGACACGTGAGGCTTGGCTGCACGCAACCGGGCTCACGATGATTGATGGTATTGGTGCTACTGAGATGTTGCATATTTTTATTTCTGCCGCTGGTGACGAGGTGCGTCCCGGAGCGACGGGTAAGCCTATTCCTGGCTATCAGGCATGTATCTTGGATGACGATGGATGCGAGGTTGCTGCAGGTGTGGTTGGTAGATTGGCTGTCAAGGGTCCCACAGGTTGTCGTTATTTGGCCGATGAACGTCAAATGAAATATGTACTGAACGGTTGGAATTTGACTGGCGACGCTTATCAGATGGATGCCGACGGCTATTTCTGGTATTGCGCCCGCACCGATGACATGATTATTTCGGCGGGTTATAACATCGCAGGTCCGGAAGTTGAAGAGGCAATTTTATTGCACCCGTCAGTCGCTGAGTGTGCGGTGGTAGGCGTGCCGGACGAAGAGCGAGGACAAATTGTCAAAGCATTTGTCGTTGTCCGTACTGACGTGATTGCTAACGATGTTTTGATCAAAGAGATTCAGGATTTCGTCAAAAAATCAATCGCACCCTATAAATATCCGCGGGCAATTGAATTTAAAACGGCGCTACCACGTACTGAAACCGGGAAATTACAACGCTTTAAACTGCGTTCGATGTAACTTGGTAGAAGCGATGATGGGCTCGGGTCAAATTGCATCGCATTGCATTGCATCAATTTTAAAATTTTAGGATGGCATATGAATATTCTTTGCATCGGTGGGGGACCTGCCGGTTTGTATTTTGCATTGTTGATGAAGAAGCAAAATCCCGCGCATCATGTTACCGTCGTTGAGCGTAATCGTCCCTATGACACGTTTGGCTGGGGCGTGGTGTTTTCAGACCAAACTCTGGGTAATCTGGTCAAAGCAGATGAGGATACTGCGCGCTCGATTTTGCAGGCTTTTAATCACTGGGATGATATTGATACCCATTTTAAAGGGCAGGTCGTGACTTCTGGTGGACACGGATTTTGCGGTATCGGCAGAAAGCGTCTACTCAATATTTTGCAAGCGCGTTGCGAAGCTTTGGGGGTTAAGCTCGTGTTTGAAACGGATGTCCTCGATGATCAGACCTTAGCGGCAGAATACAACGCTGATATTGTGATTGCCTCAGATGGCCTCAATAGTCGTATCAGAACACGCTATGAATCCAGCTACCAGCCTGACATCGATACACGCAAATGTCGCTTTGTCTGGCTAGGTACGAAAAAATTATTTTCAGCATTTACCTTTGCATTCGAGGAAACAGAGCACGGCTGGTTTCAGGCACATGCTTATCAATATGACGGCGATACTGCGACCTTCATTGTTGAAACACCCGAAGAAGTCTGGTTGAAGGCAGGTATCGATAAAATGTCGCAAGAGGAAGCAATTGCCTTTTGCGAACGCGTGTTTGCAAAATACCTGGACGGTAATACCTTGATGGCAAATGCTGCGCATTTGCGCGGCTCGGCAAACTGGATTAAATTCCCACGTATTATTTGTAAAAATTGGGTGCATTGGAATACGATTCATCAAAAACGAGTTCCTGTTATTTTGATGGGCGATGCTGCTCATACAGCCCACTTTTCAATAGGCTCCGGGACCAAATTGGCGTTAGAAGATGCGATTGAGTTGAGTCAAAGTTTTGCCCGGTTCGGTAATAAAGGTATGGAGGCCGTACTTGACCACTACCAGCAATTGCGTTCCATCGAGGTATTGAAAATTCAAAGTGCCGCACGTAACTCGATGGAATGGTTTGAAAATGTATCGCGTTATACAGCACTGGAGGCACCACAGTTTGCGTATTCAATGTTAACGCGCAGCCAGCGACTGTCGCATGAGAATCTGCGTGTCAGAGATGCGGCTTATGTTCGCAGCTTTGAGCATTGGATCGCTGAGCAAGCGTATGCAAAAGCCGGGTTGCCAGTGCCAGTAAGTACGCAAGCTATTCCGCCGATGCTAACGCCTTTTAAATTACGTAATGTCGTTTTGAAAAATCGCATCGTGGTCTCACCGATGGCGCAATATTCTGCTGTTGATGGTGTAGCCGGTGATTATCATCTGGTGCATCTCGGTAGTCGCGCTATGGGCGGTGCAGGTTTAGTATTCGCAGAAATGACTTGTGTCTCTTCTGAGGCGAGGATTACGCCTGCTTGTCCTGGTTTATATAGCCACGAACAAATGATTGCATGGAAACGTATTGTCGATTTTGTGCACGCCAACACGGAGGCAAAAATAGCAGTGCAACTCGGGCATGCCGGGGCAAAAGGTTCGACACGGGTGGCCTGGGAAGGAATCGATCAACCACTAGATAGTGACAATTGGCCTTTGATTTCCGCTTCCGAACAACGCTATTTACCCAACGTGTCGCAACTGGCACGTGAAGCTACCCAGGTCGACATGGATAAAGTCTTGTGTGACTTTGTAGAAGCAACGCGGGCTGCAGACCAAGCTGGATTTGACTGGCTGGAATTACATTGTGCACATGGCTATTTCTTGTCTAGCTTTATTTCGCCACTCACCAATCAGCGGCAGGATGAATATGGTGGCTCTCTGGAAAATCGTTGTCGTTTTCCATTGCAAGTATTTGCTGCAATCAGAGCGGTATGGCCGGCAGAAAAACCGATTTCAGTGCGTATTTCGGCACATGACTGGGTGGAGGGTGGTATTACGCCTGATGATGCGATAGAGATTGCCCGCTTGTTTAAGAATGCTGGTGCAGATTTAATCGACTGTTCGTCGGGACAAGTTAGTAAAGCTGAAAAGCCAGTGTTTGGACGTATGTTTCAGACGCCATTTGCGGATCGTATTCGCAATGAAGTTCAAATTCCAACGTTGGCCGTTGGAGCCATCTTCGAAGCAGATCATGCAAATAGCATTATTGCCGCCGGACGTGCCGATTTATGTGCGATTGCGCGACCGCATCTGGCAGATCCTGCATGGACTTTGCATGAAGCGGCTAAACTGGGCGTCACAGATATCGCTTGGCCTAAGCAGTATGTGGCAGGCAAATTCCAGTTAGAACGTAATCTGGAGCGTGAACGTCAAATTGCTGCTGCCAGTGCGGGACTTACACCGCAACAGATTGCTGCAAAATTATTAGAAGGCTGAGGTTGGATATGTTGCTGCAAAACCAAAAACATGCGCTCGTTACGGGCGGTGGGAAGGGGATCGGCTATGCGATTGCGCAAGCTTTGCTGGCGCAGGGTATTAAGGTAACGATTGCTGGTCGCAATGAAAAGGCGTTGCGTGACGCTGTGAAAATACTTTCGAGTTTGCATCAAGATATCGATAGATTAGATCAAGCGCAGATCGCTTATGTTACTTTGGATGTTGCCGATGCAGAATCGGTAAATCGTGGCTTCCAACAAGCAGTTACGCAATTAGGACCCATTGATATTCTGGTCAACAACGCTGGGCAAGCGCATTCATCACCCTTTTTGAAATCCAATGCCGAACAATGGCAACAGATGTTGAACATCAATGTGATGGGAATTGTCCATTGCACGCAGCAAGCTCTGCCAATGATGTTGGAGGCCGGTTGGGGGCGGATTGTCAATGTGGCGAGCACTGCAGGGATGGTAGGTTATCCGTACGTTAGCGCTTATTGTGCTGCTAAACACGCAGTCATCGGGTTGACGCGTTCGTTAGCATTAGAAATGGCGACAAAAGGAATTACGGTCAACGCGGTTTGTCCAGGCTATACCGAAACGGACATAGTTAAAGACGCCGTCACCAACATTATGGCAAAAACTGGACGTACTGAAGAACAGGCACGGGCAGCATTAGCGTCAGGTAACCCACAGCAACGGCTGGTGCAGCCGGATGAAGTCGCCAATGCAGTTGCCTGGTTATGTCAGGCGAATGCCAATGCCATTACCGGACAATCCATTGCCGTGGCTGGCGGTGAGGTGATGCCATGAGGAGAGACGTGGATCAAGATTTAAACGGTGACGACGTGGGCAACGCTACCGATATGGAAACGCGCCTGACAGGAGAGCATCATGATTCATTGCGTCTGTGGTTGCGCATGTTGTCATGCACGGTAATGGTGGAAGCAGAAATTCGTTCGCGATTACGCAATGAATTTGGCATCACCTTGCCGCGCTTTGATTTGATGGCTCAGTTGGAACGTTACCCAGATGGACTGCGCATGGGCGAATTGTCAAAACGTATGATGGTCACCGGTGGCAATATTACTGGCATTACGGATCAATTAGAGCAGGAGAATCTGGTCATGCGCGTACCGGACCCGAAAGACCGTCGCGCTTATAGCGTCAAACTCACGACGAGTGGACGTGTTGCTTTTAAACGCATGGCGGCAGTACATGAAGGTTGGATTGCAGAATTATTTGCAGGGTTGCCTGGTGTTCAGAAAACCGCGTTGTCCGCATTGTTAGCACAGGTGAAAAATCACTTGAACGTATCAAAAAATAAGTCAGAACAGGAATAAACCATGAAATATCTTCCGGGACAAACCCACCAATTGCCAGGTAGTCGCCATTATTTAGCTGATTATGAAGCGAAGCATTTTTACTTCGAAGTTGCGGAATCAGTTGCTACCATTATTCTGAACCGTCCGGAGCGTAAAAATCCACTGACATTTGATTCTTATGCTGAATTGCGCGATCTGTTTCGGGCACTCTCTTATGCGGATGATGTAAAAGCCATTTTGATCTCTGGTGCTGGTGATAATTTTTGCTCCGGTGGTGATGTCCATGAAATTATCGGACCACTCACTAAACTGGATATGCCAGGCTTACTTAGTTTTACCCGTATGACGGGTGATCTGGTGAAAGCCATGCGTGCATGTCCACAGCCCATTATTGCCGCTGTGGATGGCGTTTGTGCAGGTGCTGGCGCGATTCTGGCTTTGTCGTCGGATATTCGCTTTGGTACCGTACGTAGTAAGACAGCGTTTTTATTTACCCGCGTTGGTTTGGCTGGGTGCGATATGGGGGCATGTTCGATATTGCCGCGTTTGATAGGGCAGGGTAGAGCATCAGATTTGCTGTATTCCGGTCGTTCGATGTCTGGAGAAGAAGGTGAGCGTTGGGGCTTTTTTAATCGCCTGAGTTCGCCCGATGATGTGTTATCCGATGCGAAGCAATATGCGAAAAATCTCGCCGAAGGCCCAACTTTTGCGCATGCTATGACAAAAAAAATGCTGCAACAAGAATGGAATATGGGTGTTGATGAAGCGATCGAAGCAGAAGCACAGGCACAAGCAATTTGCATGATGACCAATGATTTTCACCGCGCCTACCACGCATTTGTTGCAAAACAAAAGCCGGTATTTCAAGGAGACTGAGGATGAGTAACATACTTTCAGATCGTAGTTATCTGGACTGGCCCTTTTTTGATCAACATCATCGTGACCTGCAGCAGCAGTTAGATAGGTGGGCAGCATCAACGATTTCAGATGCACATGGACACGATGTCGATCAGGCTTGCCGCGACCTGGTGAAGCAATTAGGTACTGCTGGATGGTTGAAACATGCGATCGGTGGGAAGGCTTATGGTGCAGTTGCAGATGTCATCGATACACGCGCCTTGTGTTTGCTGCGAGAAACATTGGCACGTCATTCAGGCTTGGCAGATTTTGCGTTTGCAATGCAGGGTTTGGGATCAGGGGCGATTAGTTTATTTGGAAGTGATGCGCAGAAACAGATTTATTTGAATGCAGTTGCCCGTGGCGAGAAAATTGCCGCATTTGCATTGTCGGAACCAGATGCTGGTTCTGACGTGGCAGCGATGCAGTGTAGCGCCGTGTTGGATGGCAATGAGTACATCTTGAATGGTGAGAAAACCTGGATCTCTAATGGCGGTATCGCCGACTTTTACGTCGTCTTCGCGCGCACTGGTGAAGCACCTGGCGCACGTGGTATCTCAGCATTTATTGTTGATGCAGATACCTTGGGATTTGAAATTGCCGAACGTATTAATGTGATTGCACCGCATCCTTTAGCGCGTTTGAAATTCAATCAGTGCCGCATTCCGGTTACGCAGCGAATTGGCGAGTCGGGGCAGGGTTTTAAAGTTGCAATGGCGACGTTAGACGTATTCCGCACATCCGTTGCAGCCGCTGCTTTGGGCTTTGCAAGACGTGCTTTAGACGAAGCCTTGCATAGAGCGACCAGTCGCAAAATGTTTAACCAGACGTTGGCAGATTTTCAATTGACGCAAGCGAAGTTTGCGCACATGGCGACGGCAATCGATAGCTCCGCTTTGTTGATTTATCGTGCCGCATGGCAACGTGATCAAGGTAAAAAGGTCACTAAAGAAGCGGCGATGGCAAAACTCACTGCAACCGAAACTGCACAGCAGGTCATCGATTCTGCCTTGCAAATGTTTGGTGGACTTGGCGTCGTTTGTGACGTGCCCGTGGAACGCTTGTATCGTGAGATTCGCGCTTTACGTATCTATGAGGGCGCCAGCGAAGTACAACAATTAATTATTGGCAGAGAATTGCTCAAAGAATTTGCTGCGAACAGAGTAGAGGAGTAAAAAATGATACATATACTTCAACCTGAAGGCTGGGCCAGACCGCGTGGATATTCCAATGGCATGGTGGCGAGCGGTCGTACTGTTTGTGTCAGCGGCATGATAGGTTGGGATGCACAGGGCCAATTCCATACTGACGATTTTGCCGGGCAGGTACGCCAGGCTTTGCTCAATATCGTCGAAGTGCTGGCCGAAGCCGATGCACAACCTGAGCACATTGTTCGAATGACTTGGTATGTTACCGATAAAAAAGAATATGTCGGTGCCTACAAAGAAATTGGCAATGCTTATCGTGAGATTATCGGTAAGCATTATCCGACGATGACAGCGGTTCAAGTCGCCGCATTGATTGAAGATCGTGCCAAAGTGGAAATCGAAGTGACTGCCATTGTCCCAGAGTAATTTGTCTCCGCAAGCGAAACCACAATAGGAATGTTGCTCTAACGAGATAATGATGGATATTTAGTAAAGCAGCCGTAAAAAATGTCCGAAAAAAACGGAAAAAACAACCGAAAAAAAACAACCAAAAAAAACAACCAAAAAACGCCACATTAAAGTCTAAAACGATGCTAAATCAATGCAAATTGGCTAATCAAATTATCAAGTTGATAGGTGATGATATTGAACTTTTTCTCAAGGAATTGTTGTTGGTATGGTCAATAATGCTCGAGATTTACGTCTACAGAGTTTAGGCGCGACCGTGAAACTGAAGAATATAGTGGTATCAGACCTTGCGTGTCCTTAAGGACTATGAAGTTGCGGCGACAAACTTGGCGCTTCGCGTATACTATTAGTGTTTCAGAACATATTCGAGGGTGCAGGTTGTGCTGTCTCGTACGAGATTGCTCTTGTGAGGTTGGGTACAAATAGATGGTTGTTGTCAGAATTTCCATAAAATGTCAGGATAGACATGGCCTGGGGATATGTAGACTAGATTAAGTTGATAAAAGTATTACCGTTCTAAAAATTTAAAGAAAATAATATTCAGGAGAATTAGATGGCTAAGGCAGTATTTAGTTGGGAAGACCCTTTGTTATTGTCCTCGCAGTTAACGGACGAAGAGCGCATGGTGCAAGATGCTGCACGCGCGTACAGTGAAGAGAGACTCGCGCCACGAGTGCTGGAAGCTTTCCGCCACGAAAAAACTGACCCTGCCATCTTCAGAGAAATGGGCGAACTCGGTTTGCTCGGTTCTATGATTCCGACCGAATACGGCGGTGCCGGCCTTAATTATGTATGCTATGGTCTTGTCGCACGCGAAGTAGAGCGTATCGATTCGGGCTATCGCTCTATGATGAGCGTACAAAGTTCGTTAGTGATGGTGCCTATTAATGAATTCGGTAGCGAAGCGCAAAAGCAAAAATATTTGCCTAAACTGGCGACCGGTGAATGGATAGGCTGCTTTGGTCTGACTGAGCCAAATCATGGCTCCGATCCTGGTAGCATGGTGACCCGCGCTAAAACAGTTCCAGGTGGTTACTCATTGTCCGGCGCTAAAATGTGGATCACCAATAGCCCTATCGCTGACGTTTTTGTGGTCTGGGCGAAAACTGACGACGGACGTATCCGCGGTTTTATTCTGGAAAAAGGCTGGAAAGGCTTATCCGCACCAGCAATCCACGGTAAAGTGGGCTTACGTGCTTCTATCACTGGCGAAATCGTGATGGATGAAGTGTTTGTACCAGAAGAAAACCTGATGCCACACGTAGAAGGCTTGAAAGGCCCGTTCACTTGCCTCAATTCGGCACGTTACGGTATCGCATGGGGCGCATTGGGCGCGGCGGAGTTCTGCTGGCATACGGCACGTCAATACACCATGGATCGTCAACAATTTGGTCGTCCTTTAGCGGCTAATCAATTGATCCAGAAAAAGCTTGCCGACATGCAAACTGAAATCACGCTGGCGCTGCAAGGCTGTCTGCGTTTAGGTCGCATGAAGGATGAAGGTACTGCCGCTGTCGAAATTACGTCGATCATGAAACGTAATTCTTGCGGTAAATCGTTGGATATCGCCCGCATGGCGCGCGATATGCTCGGTGGTAATGGTATCTCCGATGAGTTCGGCATTGCCCGTCATCTGGTGAATCTGGAAGTCGTGAACACCTATGAAGGTACGCATGACATCCACGCGCTGATACTTGGTCGTGCGCAAACAGGCATCGCTGCATTCTAAAATTTCTGCTTCATTGTGAGTGAAACAAAAAAGGCAATTACTAAGCAGGTAATTGCCTTATTTATTGCCTTACTTTTATGCTTGTAAAGACTTAGCCAGCCTGATTGGCGCTAGCACGATTGTCCTTTACTAGTCGCATCGGTGACGCAAATAGCGCAAATATAACGATCAACATCAACATAGCTCCACAAACAAAGAATAACTGTGTCAGTTGCAGACTACGCATCATCCAACCAGATAGTGCGGCCGATATCGGCCCTATACCCATGAAGATAAACATAAACATACTCATTGCTCGGCCCAGCAGGGCAGGTGGCACCTGCGTTTGTATCCAGGTGAACACCGCGACATGCAGATAACCACCAAGACTGGCTATCGTCAATAATATCAACACTGCTTGCCAGCTAGATTGCACCAAACCCAAAGGCATAAACAAAAGTGCAATGATGAAATCAATCAATAACATGGTGCCACCCAGCGTGCCAAAACGCAGATTGGGTTTGATGCCAGAAACTGCCATACCTAACAGTGTTCCTGCACCGTGAGCACCCGCCAATAAACCAAAGGTGCCAGCGCTGTTGTTAAGCTTGGTCGCAAGCAGAGGCATCGCAATTTGCATCGGTCCCATAATAAAAAAGGCGATGGCTGACCAATACATGAAGCAAGTACGTAACTCTTTTTGTTGCCAGCAAAATTGCAAACCTGTGAACACATTCTTTAAGATACTCACAGCGTCAGATTTATTGTGCGCATCGTCTCTGGTCATCACTTTGTTTAGGGTCCAGGCTGAAATCGCGTAACTGGCGCAATCCAATAAAAACGCCGCACTGAGCCCAGTTGAGTCTTTAATTCCGGCATTCTCTGATTGCCCACATATCGCAATCAATATACCTGCCATGACGGGACCTAAAAACATACTGACCTGGCGTATGCTCAGCGTAATGCTGTTGGCTATTTGAAGCTGCGACAGAGCGACCACGCGCGGGAGCATCGATGTTCCAGCCGGTATGCTAAATGCTGTAGAGATGCCCAGGCTGAGCGCCAAAGCGTACACCATCCATAGACTCAAATGGCCAGAGAAAACTAAACCTGCAAGTGTGGCGAGCAATACGGTATTGATGTACTTGGTGATCATCATGACGCGTTTAGGCGAATATTGATCAACGATGGCGCCACCGATAAAAATAAACAATGCACGAGGCACACCTAACATTGCCAGCACGATTCCTAAGATGAAGGTGTCGCCAGTCATTTTTAACACCAACCATGGCAGAGCGACCATAGTGAACTGATCGCCCAACATGGAAATCGTACTCCCGCCGATCAGCCAGCGAAAATTTTTATCACTAAATAGAGTTGCTTTCGCCGTTGTCGTTGTCGTTGCAGTTGCTTTTGCTTCTTTTTTTATTTGTGGCTGCATGATTTTTCCTTTAATTCGATTGTTGTCTGATTTCTGCTTCCAAATAAACCAGGCCTTGTCTGGCATAAGTCATCAGTTCCTGGGTTATGCTCCCACCCAACAAGACCCCACTTTCTTTGGCATGAATTTCTCTCACTTTCGCAATGGTTGCCATGTCACCACCCCACGCGTCTAAAAATAGGCTGCGCCATTTTCTTAATACCGTGAGAGTTTGCGTAGAGGTAGCGGGTATGCCAGCTTGTATGAGTTCACGCACTTCTGAAAAAATTAAATCCCACTCCAAAGAGTGCTTTAGCATTGAACTCCGGAAGCAACGCAATTCGTGCTCACTCAGATATTTTCTGTAAATGCTATAACGCACTTCAATACTGGCTTGTGTAATGAAATCCATCAATTCGTTGTCGACGCCAGTCAGGGTTTGTAGCGAAGGCTCATTTCTGTGCATATTGGTGATAATAGTGAGATAGCGTGGAATTGATGGCATGGTCTCATTCATCGTTGTAACCCACCGCACCGCCAGACCTTTCGCCTTCGCATCATCCGGGCGTACTCCAGCCTGCAATAATTTTTGGGCTTCTTTGATCAATTCTTGCATGCGCAAATCCGCAGAGACACTCCCATTTTTATGGTGCCTTAGTTTATGCAGGTCTTCCCGCGTAAAATATTTATCGGCGATACTCATCATTTCCATTACGCCTAACCAGTAATCAAGTTGTGGTTCCTGGTTGGTATGAAGTAATTCCTGAAGATGTTGAAGATGGCCACGTAAAGCAATGCTGCTGGCAATTTGTTGTTCCAGCATAGCCAACTGTTCAGAGACAACATTCTCCAGCTCGACTTGATCTTGCTCTACCAGTGTGGCAATCTCAGCCAGGGACAAATTCAGGCGGCGTAAAGCCTGTATTCTATGCAGGCGAGTAATATCGTCACGGTTGTACAGGCGGTAATCGGACTCAGAGCGTTCTGTCGGGCGTAGTAGCCCGATTTTGTCGTAGTGGTGCAGAATGCGTACGGTCAAGCCGGTACGTTTTGCAAGTTCACCAATTTTTAATAACATGGCACGTCTCCATTGATTTTGAAAGACTATAAAGCCTGACACCGTGTTATGGTCAAGCACATTTTTAGGTGAATCCTGATTAAGCTGCAGTGCTCGCGACCTGTGATCTGAGAGTAAAGAAAATATGCATCCCGATAAAGTTGACCGCCAGCGTCTTAAAAAGTTAACTGACTTACCTAATATTGGTAAAGCCGGTGTAGAGGATTTCAGGGTGCTGGGTATTCATACGCCAGCTGAACTAGTTGGCCGTTGTCCGTACGAAATGTTCGATAAATTGTGCCTGCTGACTGGCAAGCGGCACGATCCGTGTGTGATCGATGTATTCATGTCCGTAACGCGGTTCATGAATGGCGAACCTGCGCGTGTCTGGTGGGCGTACACGGAAGAACGCAAACAGACATTGGCAGTGAGAAAAGCTGATGGCTAATGAAAGATCTGCTGACGTGCAGAGCGTATGAGGAACGGTGGTGGGAGGATAGCCGGACGGAATGCGTGAAGCTTAAATTCCATCCGGTTTGATTGGTTTCGGGAAGCTTAATGCTTGATTTCTGTTGGAGCCACGGTGCCTTCGGCTAACGTTTTAGCAACGAATAACTGCGTGCAATCAACCTGGTCAAAGCCGTAATGTTTTCCGCAGAAATCGCAATTAATATCAAGTCTGCCGATCTCGGCTATCGCTGATTCTACTTCTGCCTGACCTAACATTTTGAGCATATCGCCGACTTTTTCACGCGTGCAGCTACAATGAAAAACCGGGTGTAAAGGATCAAACACGCGTAAGGTTTGCTCCCAAAACAGGCGATGCATCAGTGTTGCTATGTCGGTGTTTAACAGTTCTTCGTGTTTCAGGGTGTCGCCGAGCATGACAGCGTGGCTCCACATGTCTTCGCCATCTTCACCATCTTCACCAACTTTGGTATGCGTGCCGGATCCGCCGATGTCTGGCAGTTTTTGCAATAACATACCGCGTGTTACTTTTTCATTGGCGGCAAGCCACAATTTGGTGTCCAGCTGTTCCGAACGCAACATGTAGTTTTCAATCACCGTCGCAACATTGTCACCATCGAGTGGAACTATGCCCTGGTATGCCTGTTGACCGGGCATTTTGTCATTAGGATCAAGGGTGATCACAAAGCGTCCTTGTCCATGGGCATGGACCAATTCTTTCAAGGTTTCGTGATCTTCGATAACTGCATCGTCGGCTAATTTGGCGGTTGCTCTGATGCGCAGATCAGCATCGCACTCAACGACCATCAACTTGACCGGACCGTCGCCATGAATTTGCATAATCATGGTGCCATTGAATTTTAAATTGGCTGACAATAAGGCAGAGGCTGCCATCAGTTCACCCAAAATGGTTTGCACGGCTTTTGGGTAGACTTTATGAGACAACATCTGTTGCCATGAAGATTCCAGTTCAACCAGCTCGCCACGGACGCCAGCGTTTTCGAACATGAATTTTTGTAAGGTGTCAGTCATTTTCTACTTTTTTCTAAAACGGGTATGTCTTTTTGAATACTCAATCACTTCTTCAATCATGCAGATCGCTGGATTAATCGATGCGTTTGAGTTCTGTTTTGTACAATTGACCACGCATGGCGTAGTTGTCGGTATTCCGGTGCATACCACGAATATCTTGCTCGTTCAGTTCGCGCACTGCCTTGGCGGGTGAGCCTATGATTAGTGAATTGTCAGGGAATTCTTTCCCTTCTGTCACCAATGCACCAGCGCCTACCAGGCAATTTTTACCGATTTTTGCACCATTTAAAATCACGGCTTGTATGCCTATTAATGAGCCTTCACCAATGGTGCAGCCATGCAACATCGCCTGATGGCCGATGGTGACGTTTTTACCGACAACTAAGGGATAGCCGGGATCAGTGTGTAAAATGCAGCCTTCTTGCACATTGCTATTTTCACTGATCGTAATTAATTCATTGTCTCCGCGGATGGTGGCATCAAACCAAATGCTGGCTTTGGCTTCGATTTTGACTTTGCCTATAATTTTGGCGGTATCCGTAATGTAGGCTGAGGCATCGATGTCAGGGGTAATATCGCCTAATTGGTAGATGGGCATAATTTTTCCGTAAGATAGAGGCTAATAGGTTGGGCGCAACAATGAGTCTAGTAGCGTTAATAAGCAGTAAAAACTGTAAAGTTAGTACATTGCCGCAAATATGTTGATTTTTTTATAAAAATTAAGCATTGCCGATGGGTGTTAACTTACTATTTTAACGCTGCATGGGCGCTAGCGTTGGATTAATCAAAAAATGAGTATTTGGAAAACGGATTTTTAATGGAATTACGGGCTGCAGCTTTGCAAGCTTTACTTGCTACGGACACACAAACGAAATGTGAGATTTTTGCTGCCATTGCTGGCAATGGCAATCTTGATTGTGAACGGAAATTTGACACGCCAGTGGGTATACCGGGACGCCCAGAAAAACCAGAATTAATTGCACCAGGTAAAGTTGGACGCCGCTCCATGGTGACCGTGGAGGGGCGTGCCATTTTGATTCATGCGTTGGCACATATAGAAATGAATGCAATTAACCTGGCGGCGGATATTTTATGGCGTTTTTCTGGCATGCCAGAGAAGTTTTATCGTGATTGGCTAAAGGTGGCAAAAGAAGAGGCCTATCACTTTCAGTTACTCGAAGCTCATTTGCATACCTTGGGCTATCGCTATGGATCTTTCCCGGCGCACAATAGTTTGTGGGAAATGGCAGAAAAAACCAGTGGTGATTTGTTGGCACGGCTGGCGCTGGTGCCGCGTACTTTAGAAGCACGCGGCTTAGATGTGACACCTGGCTTGGCAGCAAAATTAGCGCAGGCCGGTGACCAGACTGGAGCGGATATTCTGGGAATTATTTACCGAGATGAAATTGGTCATGTGGCGATTGGCAACGAATGGTACAAGCAACTCTGCGATTCACAAGGAATGGAAACAATTGCAACCTACTCGCGGCTGGCGGAGCAATACACAGCGCCACGATTGCGTGGGCCATTCAATGTCGTCGCACGTAAGGCGGCGGGGTTTAGTGATGCTGAATTGCAAGCTCTGGAGGGGTGAATACGCATCGTTCATCGCAAAAAAATGGCTCTGAAGCCGGCACTTCAGAGCCTTACTCTACTTAAACTAAACTTACATATATGCTCATTCTTCTTGCTGAATTCTTGCTGAATTCTCGCTGCATGTCAGAAGAACTTCAGAATTGAAATCACTAATTTGAAATCACTAATTTGAAATCACTAATCCGATTTTAGTCGCCTGCCTTAATACTGCCTATCCCTTGCACTGCCTTACTCACAGTTTTAGGATGTCCATAATAGGTCAAACTGCCTATGCCTTGCAAAGAGGCACTTAATTTGTCAATAGCAGTGACGCTGATTGATCCCACGCCTTCGCCTTTCACTTCAACGTCGTTCGCAGTGACATCTTTCATGTCGATAGAGCCAACTCCTTGCGAACGAATCACCAGATGCTTAATTTTGCCATTGGCGGTAAGGCTACCAGCACCTTCATAGGATAGTTCAAAATCATCCGCATTGAGGTTGTTTATTTTGCTTGATCCAGCGCCTTGGAATTTAAATTTTTTCAGTTCTTGGACGGTGATGACGATTTCATCGGAATTTCCGAGTTTAATACCGCCTTTTTCTTTATCAGTAATGTTAAGTTCATTTCCATTAACGACAGTTGTCAATCTCGCGATGAACTTGCTATCGCCCTTCAGAGTAATCGATTGCGTTTTACCAACTTCAACCGTTATTTTGCAGGCGCTTTGAGTGCTAATGCTATTAAATGCAGCAACGGTGCGGGTTTGGTCGTCGGCTATTGCCGTGTTGCTAAAAATGCATAGGCTGATGCTCAATATTGGTAGGGTCAGGCTAGGGCGCATGTGTTTCTCCTTAATGTTAATTATCGAGGGAAGCCGTTCTGTTGGGATCAAACTCGACCGGTTTGATGTGCACTTCCTCAGGGTGAGGCGAGTATGAGGTAAGGCGGGAATACGCGCTATGAACTTACGACGAATTGCTAAATCCGCAGCTTGAAGTGAGGATTTAGCAGGATTTACGGTCGCTGTCGCTGTCGATTAGCGTCGAAGGTTCTGTATGTCGTTCGAACAGCAGCATATCCATCCAAGTGCCATTGCGCAACACTGCCGCTTTGGCATGGCCATATTGTGTAAAGCCGCACTTTCGAGCAACGGCGATGGAAGGCCGGTTGTTAATAATGATAATCGCTTCAATTCGGCATAGTTTAAGCTGGTTAAAAGCGTGGTCAATGACTGCATTGACTGCTGATGTCGCATAGCCTTTGCCACCATGTTTGCTGCTGAAAAGGTATCCCAATGATGCCTTGAAATACTGTTCGCGCTCAATCCCTCGTAGCGTGATACGACCGATAATTTCATCTCCTAACCATGCCAGATAATGAAACTCGCGCTGCGCTTGTGCTGCCCATTGTGCTTGTTCCAGGCTACTTCGAACGGTATCGATAGAATAGAAAGCATCACCGCGACTGGCTATCCATTGTTCAAAATGCGTGCGATTCTCGATTTCAAAAGCCAGTAGAGGTGCGGCCTGACTTGGCAGGGCAGGGCCGATAAGCAATTGTTTTTCTAAGATCGAGGGCATGTGTGCAATTGAGTTCAATTGAGTTTGAGTGTGTTCAGATGACTTTTAGTCAATTTACAGAGAATTTTTGATCTTAGTTTGAAAGTTAATTTGAAACAATTTATTTTTGTGAGCGCGACTACTCATGAAATGTTAATTGACGCCGATAAGGATAGTAATAACATTGCTTTAGTGCATCTGGTTCAGTTTTTAACTTCATGTAAAAATTGCAATTTTGTACTCCAATAAAGGCTACTTCTCCACCGAATTTGCAGCTTATACGTAGCCATTTATCCAAGTGTATTTAAATCTGATGAGGATAACTATGCGTTCGCGTAACTGGCCTTGGCTACGTTTTTATCTGGCTTTTTTGGTTTGCTTTTATCCCGTGCTTTGTGGAGCGCAGGCACTTAACCCGGGACATGATCCCGGACGTAGCGTCTTGATGACAGGTTTCGCTGTTAATCATCCAGCACAACTCACTGATATTGATGATATCGCCTTGGGGTTTCCTCGTGAGCTTGCACGAAGGTTGGAGCAAGGTCAACAATTTACCGTCAGGACGACGCCAGAATTGTTGTCTTATGATTGGAAATTAAGTCCGGCGACGCCAAAAATGTTGGCGCAGGTCGCTGCAACTTATGATGCGCGTTACGTGATTTCCGGCGATGTCCGTAATGCCGGTATTCATACCGTGCCGACCGTATTTGGTTTATGGGAGAAAAAAGTCCGGGCGATCGATATAGAAATTTGTGTTTATGACGCCAAAATGGGGAGTCTGATAGAACGATTTAAATTCTCTGGCAGTGTGACGGGGGATGTGATTGTCGGAAAAGATCGAAGTTTTGATAGTGAAGGTTTTCGGGCGACGCCCTTCGGAAAAACTATCGATGACCTGCTTGAACAGTCAGCCGATGCAATCAGAGCAAGACTGATTGCGCGGCCTTAATGGTGTCTGATCAGATCAAAATGTTTATGTCGATTCTGATGATTTTGCGATCTGTTGACTAGCAATATCAAGTTCTCTCAGCCTTAACAATCGGCGTTGGATTTTGCCGGTGGTGGTCATCGGGAGTGCGTCAATAAATTCAATTTCTTTTGGGTATTCGTAGGGTGCTAATTGTCCTTTGACATGTGTCTGTAATTCTTTGATCAAGGTATCCTTTGGTTTATAGCCAGGACTCAGAACGATGTAGGCTTTGATCAGGTTGCCGCGTTCTTTGTCTGGTTTCGGAACGATGGCAGCATTGGCTACTGCGGGATGCTGAATCAGACAATTTTCAATTTCTGAAGGACCAATACGATAACCAGCGGATTTGAACATATCATCGGCGCGCCCTTGATACCATAAATAGCCATCTTCATCTGCCGTTGCCAAATCGCCGGTTCTGCACCATTCACCCGTATATTTGGTGCGCGTCGCTGAATTGTTTTTCCAGTAGCCCAGAAAGAAGACCGGATCAGGATGGCCGTGAATATCATTGCGGTTGACAGCGATTTCGCCAACCTTACCAATTGTCACTTCTTCTCCCGCATCGTTGATCACGGCAACCCTATGCCCTGGATATGGGCGTCCCATGCTGCCCGGACGAGCTGGCCAACGTTGGTTGCTATTGCCAACGACGTAATTCATTTCAGTTTGTCCGAACATTTCATTTGGGATGACACCCAAGGCGTCTTTGCACCAGTTGAACACCGTTTCACCAACAGATTCACCTGCACTCATAATGGCGCGTAATTTGAGCCTGTATATCTGGCGCGGTTCCGGGAACGCTTTCATCATCATTTTTAAAGCGGTTGGGAATAAAAATGTATTGGTGATTTTGTATTTTTGCAGTAGGTAAAAGGCGGTTTCTGCACTAAAGCGTCCTTGATAAGCGACGATCGGCTTGCCGAAGTATAACGTTGGTAATAAGGCATCCATTAGCCCGCCAGTCCATGCCCAATCTGCGGGCGACCAGAATACATCCTTTTCTTCGGGGAACCAGTTTTGCGAAGCGACAAAACCGGTAAGATTACCCAAGATGGCTGAGTGTGGAATCAATGCGCCCTTGGGATCGCCCGTGGTACCGCTCGTGTAGATGAGAATCGCAGGGTCAGTAGCGCGGGTTTTTTCCCGTTTGAAATCTTTTGCCATTTCGCCGACATAGGCTTGCCAGTCAAGTGCAGCAAAGTTCCTGGGTACTTTATAGCAATCAACGCCAATGACGGTTTTAATGTTTGGGCAATCGTCCGCGATCTGCACATACGGTTCAACACCTGATTGATCAAGTATTAGTGTGGTTGCATCGCTATGCAGCAGACGATAACGCAATGCGTCCGGGCCAAATAAACACGACAAAGGCATCACGATGGCGCCCATTTGCAGGCAAGCTATCACAGTGATGGCCATTTCAGGTCTTTGTGGCAAGATGCAAGCCACCACATCGCCGCGTTGGACGCCTTGTTGGCGTAGTAAATTGGAGAGTTGATTTGCTTGTAGGTAGAGCTCGCGGTAGCTTAATTTACTGCAGTTTCCATGACTATCTTCGTACAAAATCGCAAGCCGATTTTTTTCGTCTGACCAACGTCGACAGCACACATCGGCAATGTTGAAGCGCTCAGGGACATTCCATCGAAATTCATTAAATAAAGTGTGGTACTGATCTTGTATTACTTGGTTTGATGTTGATTTGTGCAACTTCATCCGGTCTCCGTTATAATTATCGAACGGTCGTTCTATTGTTGTTGTTTGAAGCAAAATAGGCTGATGACATGCTCGTAATACCTGCTGCTATTGTTGCTCACTTAGTTTGCGCATAAATGATGCTCTCGAATGTTGCCGCGAATGTTGCAGAATTATGCAGCAAAGTAAGATTCCTGCATTTCTTTTTGCGCTGAATATCGGTCTATCCTACTGCATATTGCTACCGGCGCGTGGCCTCTCATGTGGTTTTCTGAAGAAAATTGTAATTTGTTATGACATCCTCACACCCAGCTGTTTCTTTTGCCTCTCGTTCCGAATTCATCACGATTCGTGGCTTGCAATATCACGTACGTCATTGGGGTAACGATGATGCGCCGGTGATTTTTATGTTGCACGGCTGGATGGATGTGTCAGCATCTTTTCAGTTTGTTGTGGATCATTTGCAGCAAGACTGGCACGTCATTGCGCCGGATCTGCGTGGTTTTGGGCTGACTGAAACACCTGGAACGGATACGTATTGGTTTCCTGATTATTTGGGGGATCTGGACGCATTGTTGGATCACTATGTGCCGCAGGGACAGGTCAATTTGCTTGGGCATAGCATGGGGGCGAACGTGGTCGGGCTGTATGCGGGAGTCCGGTCAGAACGGATTCGCAGGCTGGTGAATCTGGAGGGCTTCGGGATGCCAACAACAACCCCAGAGCAAGCCCCGGGGCGCTACCGCAAATGGCTGGACGAGTTACGTCAACAGCCCTTACTGCGCACGTATGCCTCGCAGGCAGAGGTGGCTGCTCGATTGCAAAAGACCAATCCGCGACTAACCAATGAACGGGCGGCCTTCTTGTCTGGATATTGGGCGCGCGAAAATGCGGAAGGACGTTGGGAAATTTTAGGCGATCCGGCCCATAAGCAAACCAGTCCCTTGCTATTTCATGTTGAAGAAGTGATGGCATGTTGGCAGCAAATTACGGCTCCAGTGCTATGGATGCAAGCCGATGATACGAACGTCTGGCATTGGATGGGGCCAAAAGAGAAGGCGCAAAAAGAAATCGATCGTCGACTCGCGCATATTCCCAATCTACAAAAAGAGATGATCATGGATGCTGGCCATATGTTGCACCATGATCAACCGGCCTTGCTGGCGCAGTTAATCGAGACTTTTTTGTTAAAATAATTTACAAATTGAGCGTTATTTTCACTGTAGGCTTTAAACTCTCTCCCATTGTCGAATTCTGAGCGGTGATTTGTTGCATCAGAAATAGGCGATATTTTCTCAGCGTAAAAATTAAAAGGAAATGGTTTGTCAGCGCAGAGCCCACAAAAAAGTTTGAGTGCCGGTAGCCTGATTGGGACGTCAAGCAATGACGACGTGCCGCAACAGTTTCAACGGTGTCTTGTCATGGCTGGTGGTGGTTTTCGCTTTGGTTATTACCTGGGAATCTATGCGGCGTGTCAGGAACTGGGGAAAACACCAGACGTGATCGTGGCAAGCTGCGGCGCAACGATCGCTGGAACGATCATTCACCATTTGCCGGACAATCAACAGCGTTTGGCATGGCTGACCTCACCACAAATGCACGCATTCTGGCGCGGACTACAGGCGAATCCTCAAAAAAGTTTACTCAAGGCAATCGGTGGCGTCGCAAAACGGGCTTTGTTTGCGAACGACGTGAAGCGTATTCCCGATTTGTTTCAGGATTATTTGTTTGAGATTCCCGCTGTGTTGCCACTACCTGAAAATACAAATTACGAGGGCGCACCTGACCTGGCAATTGTTGCGGGTCGTTTGCTGTTTTCAAGGTCTGAAGTCGGACAGTTGCGTGGCACACGCAAACTGTATGCTGAGACCATTTTTTCTTCTGAGCGTGTAGCGAGTTTGCTGAATGGGATGTCCTCGCCACTTGCCGGAAGTGAATGGAAGCATAGTGCAGTCGCTCCTGATCTGGTATTTGAGACGACAACGCTCGTCACCGATGCCGTACGCGCATCGATTGCTGACATGTATTATTTTCGCTGCCATCAAATTGGCGAACATCATTACCTGGGTGGTGTTTTGGATTTGTTCCCGATTGAAATCGCCCGAAAACTAGGTCGGGAGGTGATGATGGAACGCAAGGGCTTGTACAGCAAATTGATCGATTTGCCTGCATTACGGCTCGTACTCGGTATCGATGGAAATCAGCGCTTACATCGAGTCTTTCAGCAGCAAGCTGATTACTGGGTTGATACTGCTGATATGGAGCAAGCCCTAGTGAAGCACCAAATTAGCAAGCAGCTATTCTGGCTACGCAATCGTCTGGCGTTGAAAATACCTGAACGCCATGAAGATTTTGTTGAAATGATCAATTTGCAATGGCAGTATGGTTATCAAAAAACAATTGCCGCCCTGGCAGTAGACGTGAAAATTTAAATTTTTCATCGATTCATCGGTTTCTAATGAAGTCGCAGCTTCTGCGTTACACTTACGGTCTTGTGCCTTTAAGCGCCAGGTGCCAGGTATTTCTGGCCAGCTTTATGATCATTCCATTTCAATGAATTAACGATGAACGATAAAATTTCCTACGGCTTTACCACCACCATTTTGCATAGCGACCGCCAAAAAGATATCGAGCACGGCTCGGTGCATAAACCGATCCACACTTCAGTGTTGTATGGCTATAAAGATGCGCGCGATCTGGTGCAAGTATTTCAAGGTAAGCAGTCTGGCTACCGTTATGGGCGTCAAGGCAACCCAACCGTGTCGGCATTGGAAGATAAGATTACCAAAATGGAAGACGGTGCTTCGACGATCACATTTGCGACCGGTATGGCGGCGATCGGTGCTGTGTTTCAAGCTTTATTGCGCAAAGGTGATCATGTCGTTTCATCGAAATTTTTATTTGGTAATACGAATAGCTTGTGGCAAACGGCAAAAGGGCAGGGGATAGAATTAAGTCTGGTCGACGCGACCGATGTTGCCCAAGTCGAAACGGTGCTGACTCCCGCGACCCGCGTGGTATTTGTTGAGACAATTGCAAATCCACGTACACAGATTGCTGATTTAAAACGCATTGGCGAATTGTGCCGTGAACGGGGTATTTTATTCGTGGTTGATAACACGATGACCTCGCCTTACTTGTTTCGTCCTAAAACGGTTCATGCAGGATTGGTCGTCAATTCATTAACTAAATCAATCGCTGGCCATGGCAACGTACTTGGCGGCGCCCTGACCGATACTGGCTTATTTGATTGGAGTGCTTTTCCGAATATTGCGGATAATTTCCGTAAGCAAGCCCCAGCGCTGCAAGGTATGGCACAAATTCGAGCCAAAGGTTTACGTGATTTTGGTGCAACTTTAAGTCCGGATGCTGCGCATCAGATCGCAGTGGGTGCCGAAACGATCGCGTTGCGCATGGAGCGTGAATGTGCGAACGCTTTAGCATTGGCGAACATGTTAGAAGCTGATCCCCGCGTCGCTGCTGTGCATTACCCAGGGTTGCCATCGCATCCACAGCACACTCTGGCAACAGAATTATTCCGTGCATACGGCGCTCTGCTGAGCATCGAATTGAAACCTGAGATCGATTGTTTCGATTATTTAAATCGCCTCAAATTGGCGATCAATGCAACCCATCTTGGTGATACCCGTACCTTAGTGATTCCTGTTGCACATACGATATTTTTTGAAATGGGAGCAGCGCAGCGTGCCGAAATGGGAATTGCCGAATCTTTGATCCGCGTCTCCGTTGGCATTGAAGATACGCAAGATTTGTTGGCTGATTTTGCCGCGGCTCTGAATGGCTAGATAGTGCACTTGCATTCTTGAAGTACAGACTGCAGATCGCGCAGAAATCTGTGTTGTTGTTCTCGTGCTCAGGGGGGATGTTTGCCTTCCCGTACAAATTGATTGATGTGTGACCATCTATTTTTATTGCTATACACCCGCTTATTTTATTAATTTAGCGTCGATTTATCATATTTTTGGGCAGTGAAAGGCAGAAATGTTGCGACTTTCTTGGCGCATGATGATGCGTGACTGGCGTGCAGGCGAACTGCGATTTTTGTTAATCGCACTAATGGTAGCGGTCGCATCCTTATCGTCGGTTGGCTTTTTTGCTGATCGCTTGCGGAGTGGCTTGCAGCGTGACGCCCATCAATTGTTGGGCGCAGATCTGTTGGTGAGTGCTGATCATCCTATCAATCCTGAGTGGCGCGCTGCTGCTTTGCAGCGGGGCTTGCAAATTGCTGACACGGTGGTGTTTTCAAGTATGGGTATTTCGGGTGACGGAGACCATGCAAAAGCCAAATTGGTTTCATTGAAGGCAGTGAGTCCGCATTACCCTTTGCGTGGCAGATTGAAGTTGAATGAGCGCCGTGGGGATATCGATCAAGAGATTGTGACGAACGACATTCCTGCTGCTGGTACGGTATGGATCGACCCCTCTTTGCAAATCGCGTTTGATTTGAAACCGGGTGATAAGTTGCGTTTAGGTGACGTTGCGTTTGAGTTTACGAAAACCATTGCCGACGAGCCAGACCGTGGTGCGGGATTTATGAACTTTGCGCCGCGTGTGATGATTGCTTCTTCTGATTTGGCGGCCACCAATCTCGTTCAAAATGGGTCACGCGTGACCTACCGATTATTAATGGCTGGAGAACCTAAGGCCATAGCGGATTATCAAGCCACGTTATCAGGATTCATTAAGCAACAAAAACTCAAAGGGATAGCGCTGGAATCGCTAGAATCTGGTCGCCCGGAAATGCGTGCAACACTCGATCGCGCAGAGCAATTTTTGTCGCTCGTCAGTTTATTATCTGCCATGCTGGCGGCGGTTGCGATCGCAATGGCAGCGCGTCGTTTTATGTTGCGCCATCTTGATGCTTGTGCGATGTTACGTTGCCTTGGCCTGACCCAAAACCAGGTCACACGCATGTACTTGAGTGAATTTTTTATCCTCGGTTTATTTGGTAGCATGGCGGGAGTTGCAGTGGGCTATGGCGCGCATTACGTCTTGCTGGAGTGGTTGGGAAGTTTGTTGGCAAAAGATTTGCCAGCGGCAAGTTGGTTACCCGCCATGCATGGCGTTGCTACTGGATTACTGCTATTGGTGGGTTTTGCGTTGCCACCGATTCTGCAACTGAGAAACGTGCCACATAACCGCGTTATTCGACGTGAACAAGATCCCCCGCAAGCGCTTACAGTATTGACCTATGTGCTTGGTTTGGCCATGTTTGTTGGATTATTGCTGTGGCAAACCGGTGATGTGAAATTAGGATTGGTCACTGCGGGAGGGTTTTTGCTTGGCGTTGTTGGTTTTGCTTTGATTGGATGGCTCTGTGTGCTCTCACTTAAACGACTCCGAAATGTTTTTCAAGCGACAGCCTGGCGTTTTGCCGTCACAGCGTTACAGCGTCGCCCGGGAGCGACCGTAATACAAATCGTCGCATTATCATTGGGCTTGATGGCGTTACTCTTGCTGACGGTGGTACGGGGTGAATTGATTACTGCCTGGAAGCAATCGACCCCCGCAGATGCACCTAACCAATTTGTGATTAATATTCAGCCAGATCAGACTGCAGGTATTGCAGCCCGTTTGGTTCAGTTTGATCATCCACGAATGTACCCGATGATACGTGGTCGTTTGGTGGCACTGAATGAAACAGCATTAACACCGCAAACTTATCAGGAGGATCAGGCGAAACGCATGGTAGACCGTGAGTTTAATTTGTCAGCAATGAACGACGTACCGGCGTCGAATAAAATTGTTGCCGGTCACTGGTTCGATGATAGCAAGGCGACAGAGCCAGAAGCATCGGTCGAAGAAGGTATCGCCAAAACACTCAGGCTTAAGCTTGGCGACAGGTTGACCTTTGATGTCGCTGGTCAGCGAGTTGTCGCGAAAGTGACAAGTTTGCGCAAGCTCGATTGGGGCTCGATGCGAGTGAATTTTTTTGTAGTGCTTAACCCTAAAGCGATTACGGACTTACCAGCGACCTGGATTACTGCTTTTAGATTACCGCCTGCCGATCTGCATTTCGTGAATCAATTAACTGTAGACTATCCGAATCTGACCGTCGTTGATGTAGGGGCGATGATCAAGCAAGTTCAAAATGTGCTGGATCAAGTGATTACTGCTGTTGAATTCTTGTTCTTATTTACACTTGCTTCAGGCATTTTGGTGCTCTATGCGGCACTGGCGGGTTCGCAAGATGTCCGGCAGAGAGAAGCAGCGTTGCTAAGAGCTCTGGGAGCGACGCGTAAGCAATTGTCGACTGCGCAGTGGATAGAGTTTGCACTTGTCGGTAGTGTCGCTGGTTTGTTGGCTGCCAGCGGTTCTTCAGCAGTCGGTTGGGCATTGGCCAGATTTAGTTTTCAGTTTGAATGGAATTTTTCACCTGTCGTGTGGTTAGTGGGGATTGCAATTGGTGCAGCGTGCGCATTGTTCGGTGGTTGGGTAGGACTGCGCAATGTCCTCAATCGACCGCCACTGTTGAGTCTACGCGACGCTTGATTTTTGCATTATTGGTTTTTAATGGATTTGTTCAAAGGAATACCATGTCTTTCAACCCACAAGAAGCACTGACTTTATACGTTGACCACCAATTTGCCAGCCCTTACGCGATGTCGGTATTTGTCGCCTTGCGCGAAAAAAATCGACCATTTGAATTGGTTACTCTGGATCTCGCGGCAAAGAAGAATCACGAGGACGATTTTACGCACAAGTCCCTGACTCGTCGTGTCCCCACCCTGGTGCACGGTGAATTTAGTTTGTCCGAGTCGTCAGCAATTACGGAATATATAGACGAGGTTTTTGCTGGACCGAGTCTGTACCCGAAAGAGTATAAACAACGCGCGCGGGCGCGTCAGGTGCAAGCTTGGTTACGCAGTGATTTGATGCCTATTCGTGTAGAGCGCAATACTCAGGTTATTTTTTATGACGCAAAATTTGCGCCACTCTCGGCAGAAGCATTGGCAGCAGCACAGAGTCTATATTACGTTGTTGAGACACTATTGCCTGAAGGCCAGCAGAACTTGTTCGGAGAATGGAGTATTGCGGATACAGATTTGGCGCTGATGCTGAATCGATTAGTACTGCATCGTGAAGCGGTTCCTTCACGCTTGGTTGAGTATGCGCAAAGGCAGTGGGAACGTCCTGCAGTTCAGGCATGGTTAAACCAGGCAAGACCTGCGTTATAGAAAATTGTAGCTACCTTTAACGGTTAATTTTTGCGAGTCACAATGAGTCAAGAATCAAAGCAACAAAGCCCGCTAGTTGAACAATCTGGTCAGCAATCTGGTCAGCAATCTGGTGGCATGGAAGAAGAAAAGTCAAATTTGTACGCCTTGATTGGTGGCGCGGACAATTTGCGCCAGATGGTTGATCGGTTTTATGACCTGATGGAACTGGAGCCAGAATTCGCTGGCATACGGGCGATGCATCCGACACCGTTAGATGGATCTCGGGATAAATTATTTTGGTTTCTATCTGGTTGGATGGGTGGCCCTGATTTATATATCAGTCAGTTCGGACACCCACGTTTGCGCGCAAGGCATTTACCTTTTGCGATTGCCAGTAATGAGCGTGACCAATGGTTGCGTTGTATGGCGTGGGCGATGCAGGACGTGGGCATTGAAGCGGGCTTGCAGCAGCACCTAATGCAATCCTTCTATCAAACCGCTGACTGGATGCGTAATACCCCCGGTTAACCCTCGTTAGTTTCGGCTCAACTGACGGCCTGGCCGAATTTAATAAAAAACACTATTTTCATGACACCATTTGAAATTCTTTTGCTCGCTCTCCTGCTCGTATTGCTGGTGTTGGTTGTCATCTTACTGCTCCGCGTTTCGAACCATAATAGCAATTCTCAAGCGCAGGAGTTGCAAGCCTTACAGCACTATATTCAAACTTCTCAGCAACAACAATTGCTCAATGATGAGCGTACAGAACGCTCTTTGCGTGAGCAAGTGCAGTCGACGGCTTTGGGGACAAGGCAGGAATTGGGGAGTAATTTTTCACGACTGCAGCAAGCCTTGACTGGTCAATTAACGAGTGTCGCTACTCTGCAAAATGGGCAGATTGATGGCTTCTCGCAGCAATTGGTGAGGCTGAATGAAAGCAATGCACAACAGCTGGAGCAAATGCGCTTGGCGCTCATTCAACAAAGCCAGAGCGCACGTGAAGAGCAAGGAAACAGTCTGAAACTGTTTGCCGACACCTTAAACCAAACTCTGGTAAGTCTTACTGAGTCGAACGCCCAACGCATGGGGGAGATTCGCACTACTCTCGAACAGAAAATTCAGCAACTGCAGCTCGAAAATACCAGCAAATTGGAAGAGATGCGTAAAACCGTCGATGAAAAACTCCATGCGACGTTGGAACAGCGTCTGGGAGAATCATTCAAGTTGGTTTCTGATCGACTAGAAAAGGTCCATCAAGGTCTGGGTGAGATGCAGCAACTTGCAATTGGTGTCGGCGACCTTAAGCGAGTTTTGACGAACGTCAAAACTCGTGGTACGTGGGGTGAGGTGCAGCTAGAAATGGTGCTGGAGCAAATGTTGACGCCAGACCAATACGCGAAGAATGTCGAGACGATTCCCGGTAGTGGTGAGAGGGTCGAATTTGCGATTAAATTGCCCGGCAAAGAGGACGGTAACGTACCTGTGTGGATGCCAATCGATGCTAAATTCCCTAAGGAGCAGTATGAGCGTCTGCTGGATGCGGCAGAACGTGCGGATGCCGAAGGGGTTGCAACTTATGGCAAGGAATTGGAGCGAGCAATTCGAACGGAAGCAAAAACTATTTCAGAAAAGTATTTGTCACCGCCATTAACCACGGATTTTGCGATTTTATTTTTGCCGACTGAAGGTTTGTATGCTGAAGTGATGCGACGTCCTGGCTTGGCAGACGAATTGCAGCGTACCTGTCGGGTATCGATCTCCGGGCCATCGACCTTATCAGCGCTATTAAATAGTTTGCAGATGGGTTTTCGTACGCTGGTCTTGGAAAAACGTTCGTCAGAAGTATGGCAAGTGTTGGGTGCAGTTAAAACTGAATTTAGTAAATTTGGCGATGTTTTGGCTGCAACTAAAGCGACCTTGGAAAAAGCAGCCAAAAACATCGATCAGGCCGAAGTTCGCACTCGTCAAATGACTCGCAAGCTGAAGGATGTTGAAGCGTTACCAATCTCTGTAGCTACTAACGTGCTGGGCACGGGTGATTTGGGTACGGATGCTGATAGCGAGTAGGGTGGTTAATTTAGGGCCTTATAAGGGGCGATCCCAACTGATTGCATTAATCGGTCACCTAAGAGATAACGTGCCCCAGTGCCTTTTTGGGCAGCCTGATCATGTGGATTATATAAGGCACAGGATTTAAGCGACAAGCAACCACAACCGATACAAGAAGTTAGTTGATCACGCAATGCGATCAATGCATCAATTCTTTGTTGTATCAACGGTTGCCACGCACTAGAAAGCCTTTCCCAGTCTGCTTTGTCAGGTGTACGTTGGTCAGGTAATTGTTTCAAAATTTCTGATATTTCTTCTAATTTCAAGCCAGCAGTCTGCGCTGCGCGAATAAACGCAATCCGCCGTAGACTATCTTTTTTATAGTGTCTGCGTTGCCCAGCAGGTGTCAGGCTTGCGATTAATCCTTGTTCCTCGTAATACCTGATGGCGCTGGCAGTGATTCCTGCGCGTTTTGCTAAATCACCGATGCTGATTAATTCTGTCATTGCGCGTTCCCTGTGAAATTTATGCTTGACTTCAAGTTAACTTGAACTTGTATCCTTGCTGCCTTGTCTTCGAGTTTATTATCGAGTTTGTTATTTAGGGGGGGTAATGCAACAAACTAACCATTCCCACATTTTATTTGCATTATTAGATGCGAACAAAGACTTTGCGTTGCATGGAAAGGGTACGACCAACCATTGTCCTATGGCCTTGATTGCCTTATCAAGCATGGGAGCGAGTGATCAACGGTTGCGAGATTTTTTTGAGTTCCGGAGAGCTACTTATGCCATTGACGCCGATGTGTCGACACAACGATTATTGATAACGCACAATAACTATCTGGATTTCAAAGGAAAATCATCGCATTTCACAGAGTTGTATCACTTTTTCTCAAAGCGCATCGAGTCTGAAGGGATCAGGCATGTAGTAGGTGAGGTCATCAGAGAGTTGCCTCTGGCATCGGCAACGGGTGCGTTTCATGCGCTGATACGTTTGTCCTATGGCGTTCAGGTTTCGCATCGCGGTGAAGTTGCTGCAGGTTTGGCGGCGATGGTTACAAACTGCTTTAGCACTCATTTGCCAAAGCAGGGACGTGATCAATGCATCTCGCTGGTAAGTGGCTTTTCACAGCTATCGTCAAAATTTGAGGGATACAGCGTTGACGCTGCGATGATTACGACCAAAATGCGCGCAGTATTTAACGATGCACGTTTTCAGTCTGCTTGTCCTGCACTGCCTGACCGGCACGGCATACTTTTTGAAATGCGCAAATTGGCCATACTTTGTTATTCACAGACCCAAAATTTTACTGTTTTGCATATGGTGACCGCGTTAGATGCATTAGTAGGACTGTTGGAAGTGATTCCCGAACTGTCATCAGAGCAGTTGTTGGAAGATATCTGGACGGCGTTATGTGTCGCTTATGTGTCTATGGGTGCCCCTCCAATTTTGTCGCCCCCATTGCCCGCCTCGGCACCGGGCGATTCAGTCGTTCATATGAATGAGTGGCGGCATTTACTTGAACTTGCGGTGCAGTCAAATGATGATCATGTGATTAAATTCACCTACAGTTGTTTTGTCGAAAATCAACGTCTACCTAATCCTTTGTATTTGCATTCTACGAAGTTAATTCACTGTAAAAGTCGCTCATAGGATGGCGGCGACGTATGAAAAATAGCTGTGGTTCATTCAAAAAAAGGCGCCAAGCAAAAATTACTTAGCGCCTCTGACTTTTCATACGTCTTTTTCATACGTCTATGGGCGAACCCGTATCAACGCATTATTGCGTTCTTTTAACCGATGTAATAACTACAGGCGTAACTGGAACGGTAGGCAAGCCATTTTGTACAGATGTAGGCACCTTGCTGATCGCGTCCATGACATCTAAACCACTCACAATAGTGCCAAATACGGCATAGCCTGTTGCACCTGTTGTTACGTTTGCGTCGTATGCAGCACTGTTATTGATCAAGTTGAAGTAGTACTGTGATGTGGCGGAATTAAGGGTGCTTGTACTTGCCATGCCAATCGTGCCGCGTGTATTACTGAGGCCAGTTGCAGTCGTTGTTTCCAGTGTGATGGCAGAGAAGCTTGGCGTCAGCGCGGTCAGGCTGCTGTTGTAGCCGCCACCTTGAATAACGTTTGTATCAACACGATGAAAAATAGTGTTCACGTAAAAGCTGTTTTCAACATAATTAAGATAATTATCGACGGATATCGGCGCTGCGCCAGGGTTGAGTTCCACGACAATATTTCCTAACGTCGTTGTCAGGGTAACTTGCGGTCTTGCAGCCAGTGGTACGCTAAATGCAGCAAAGTACAACTGACCATTGGCAGCGTTAGTGATCGTCATATTAAATGGACCAACACGAATAATTTTGCAAGTGAATGTCCGTGTCGTATTGGTGCCAGTGCCAGTTTCAGTAAGATTGGCGCAACCCGGATTACTGATGCTAATGCCTTGCAGCAAATTTTGACCATTAACGGTCATGGTGATCGTTTGACGATATGCTACGACAGTCGGTGATGTGTTAACTGTAGGAGAAATATTAACGCTACTAACAGTTGCGAGAACAACAGTAGAGGATTTAGAACCGCCGCAGCCGCTCAATAATGCGAGGGATGCAAAGGCACCCAATAACCATGTCGAAGCTTTCAATCTGATCTCCATAACTAAAAAACGAATTGTACTGTGCTTGCCGTACCTTTTGCTGCAAATATCTATGATTTTCTTGTCACATTGCGTGACGAAGATTTTACTTTATTAGCATCATTGTACTAACGTTTCTTTTTTTGATTATTTTTAAATAATTTTTAAATAATTTTTACTTGCTTTAGGTCTTAAGTACTTGATTTCGGCTCATTGCGACTGCTTTCGTTCTAGTAACTGAAGTTCTTGCATGGTATTTACATTGACGAAACTAGCGCTATCTTTGAACATTACATTGATCGTTAACTGTTGTTGTAGCCAATGATCAACTTTTCGACCACCTACGCTTAAAAAGTTGTTTAAGCTTTCCAGGCAAGAAAGTTTGATCAGGGAAAATACGGGGTGTCGTTGCTCTTTTGTAATATTTTCCTCTGTTACCACTGATGTTGCCACCGCGATATCAGCATTATTAGATATTAATGCGTCTGACAATGCTTGAGCTAAATTCATTGGGAGCATTGGGCTGTCGCATGGTGCGGTTAAAAGGTATGGCGTCGTGCAATCGCTTAGACCCGCTTGTATGCCAGCCAGAGGGCCGGCAAAATCCTTCATTCGATCTGAATACACTGGTGCGCCAAATTTTTTATATTCACTGATGTTTTGATTTGCATTAATGATAATCTTGCCAACTTGAGGGGATAGGCGCTTTAATACATGCAGCGTCATCGGAATGTGATTAAAATTTTGCAATCCTTTATCCACTTGGCCCATCCGTGTTCCACGACCCCCGGCGATAATGAGACCGGTAATAAGTTGTTTGTCGATCATGGTGAGTCGTGTTAATCAGAGTCGTGTTAATCAGAGTCTTGCTAAATAGTCAGTGGAATTAACGATTAGCCACCAATATAGGACATTTCGATTTTTTTTCCGGTGACGACATGATTGCTTGTTTGTGTGCTGCGTAGTTCTGAATAGCGATCAGTGCGGGAGCGCCATATTGAAGCGATTACACTGGCAATACTTAGATCGGCGTATTGCTCATCGCTTCTTAAAAGTGCTCGCAAATCATGGCCGTTCGTTGCGAACAGGCAGGTGTAAAGCTTTCCTTCAGTAGAAAGTCTGGCTCGACTGCAGTCCTGACAGAATGCTTTGCTCACACTGGAAATAAAGCCTAATTCACCTTTGCCATCAAGATGTTGCCAACGTTGCGCAGTTTCGCTGTCGTAGTTGGCTGGTAGTTGCTGTAAAGGTATGCCAGCATCATTGAGTCGTTGAACGATTTCTTCTGAGGTAATAACTTCGTTGTGTTGCCAATGATTTGATGCGCCAACGTCCATATATTCAATAAAACGCAAAATATGTGGCGTATCTTTAAAATAGCGTGCCATATTGATAATTTCATGGTCGTTGACACCCGCTTTCACGACCATGTTGATTTTGATTGGTCCCAGGCCTGCAGCATGTGCAGCTTCAATGCCTTTCAAGACATCGGAAACTTCAAAATCGACATCGTTCATACGTTTAAAAATCGCATCGTCCAGGGAGTCGAGCGAAACAGTCACGCGCTTGAGCCCGGCTTTTTTCAGGTCGTATGCTTTCTTCGCTAATAAAGAACCATTTGTCGTTAGACTAAGATCTGGCATCTTTCCATCGACGGTTCGCAATTGCGCCAACATAGCAATTAAATCTTCTATATTTTTTCGTAGTAGCGGTTCGCCGCCCGTGAGCCGAATTTTTTTTACACCGTGGGTTAAGAAAATCGCTGCTACTCGAGTAATTTCCTCAAAACTGAGTAACGACTTATGTGGCAGATATTGGTAGTCTTTATCGAAAATCTCCTTCGGCATGCAATACACGCAGCGGAAATTACAGCGATCTGTAACGGAAATTCGTAGGTCATGCAATGGCCGAGAAAAACTATCCATCAGACTACCATTCGGCGCTGAAAGCGTATTCGGGATTGCAATAGTTTGCTGGTGCTGACGGACATCAATCAGCGGAATAAATTTTTCCGTCATGGTTTGCAACTTGAGATGAATGCGAGTCAATCCATCACAATACCACGATAATTAAAACTATGAGGAGGCAGCCGTAAAGGCGATCGGTACCTTCGATGTGGTGTCTGCAGAAGGATATGGATTGTCTATTGTAAAGACATTAATTGTGTGTCGCGGATAGTGAATATTTTTCCTGATCTAGGTGTTCATTTTCACTATGGCTGAAGAATTTCGTTTGATTTTGTTTAAGTCTACTACGCCTGTAAATGCGCTGATAAGAGCTTTTTTAATAATGTAAATTTATGTAAATAGTTTGACGAAAAAAAGCCGGCGAGACGTTGATGTCTCGCCGGCTTTGTTATTGGCCACTAATTATTGCAATTAACGACGTGTTTCTACCAAAATCAGCGGTTCAGTGGACGCGGCTGGTAACGGTTTGCGCTCACGCGGAACGCGTGGTGCAGGAACGAGTTTGCTGGCGCTTTCCTGCGCTGCACGCAGTTTTTCGGGGTCGGTGCTTGCCAATTGCAGACCTGCAGCACTTAGCATGTCATTCAACTGTTCGAGCGGCATGGATGCAGATTTGCTTGCAATTGCTGCTTTTGTCGGTGTTGTTACTTCAGCGGTAACTACCGATGGAGCAGGCATTGCTGGAGTTGCAGCCGATGGAACTGGTTCCGAGATGACCTCAGTTGCAAGAGCGACAGGTGCCGTGATTACGTCGACTATTGGCGTAACTTCAATAGCCGGCGTCGTTTCAATGACAGGCGGAGTTTCAGTCGCTTGAACGATCGCAGGAGCAATCTCTGGCGCTGGGCTTGAAAATTCAGTTGCCGTTACTTCTGCTACTTCCGCTAACGTCGCCACTGCGATCGTTTCCAGGTTGCTTGCAACCATCACCGGCGCAGGTGTCATCGCTGCCACCGGCTCAAATACCGCAGGTGATTGCACTGGTGTTGCCTCAACATGTTCCAGTGTCGATTGCATTGGGCTGTCAACTACTGCTGCTTGCGTTACCACTGCATCAGTTGGCGCTACAGAAGCAGATTCGATTGCCAATTCGCCTTGCTCATTGGTTTCGCCAGGCTCGCGTTCACGACGGTTGCGATTGCGGCCACCGCGACGGCGACGACGACGGCGTTCTTCGCTTTGCTCCGCATTGTCGTCCACGCCTTGTTCAAGGTTTTGCAATGAGGCTTGCGTAGGAACTACTTCAACAGGAATTGGATCTGCATGTTTCTGGAGTGCCTCTTCAGTCTTAGGTTCGGTGAGTAAAGCTTCTTTGCGTTCTTCACGTTGACGTTGCTGACGTTCGCGGCGTCCTTCCTGGCCTTCTTTTGGTTCACGTGGTTCACGTGCTTGTTTAGGTGGCTTAGGTGGGCGTGGCGTTTCTATGGCAGGCGTTTTTGCTGGTTCAACTTTTTCACCATTCGCGCTTGCAGGACGTTCCTCACGGTCATCACGATCGCGATTGCTGCGATTGCGATTGCGGTTGCGCTGGTTATTGCGTTGATTGCGGCCGTTGCGATCGCGATCCGCCGGTTTTTCGTCGACGATTGCTGGTGCTGACACCTTTGCTTGATCATCTGATTTGCCAAAGAAGAAACTCAGCAATTTTGCAAAGAACCCAGGGCCACTTGGCTGTGCTGGTGCGCTGATTACTGGTGCCGGAATTTCTTTTCGTTCAACGATAGGCGCAGTTTCTGGCGTAATGCTTTTGACCATCGCTTCCTGGCGTGGTTTTACATCCTCTTTTTGGCGCTTGCTGTAGCCAATGTCGGTATCAACCTGTTCCGCCATAGCATAACTTGCGTGATGCTCTTCGAGACGTGGGTCATCGTGCTTAAGGCGATCCAGTTTGTAGTGCGGTGTTTCCAGGTGTGTATTTGGAATCAGAATCACAGTCACTCGATGACGCGTTTCGATTTTCAGAATTTCGCCACGTTTTTCATTGAGCAAGAAGGCCGCTACGTCGACGGGGACCTGGACATGGATCGCTGCTGAATTTTCTTTCATGGCTTCTTCCTGGATGATACGCAGGACTTGCAATGCAGAAGATTCTGTGTCGCGGATGTGGCCAGTGCCGTTACAACGAGGGCAGGTTACATGACTGCCTTCCGATAACGATGGGCGCAAGCGTTGACGTGAGAGCTCCATCAGACCGAAGCGTGAAATTTTGCCCATTTGGACGCGTGCGCGGTCGTAGCGCAGTGCGTCTTTGAGGCGGGTTTCGACTTCGCGTTGGTTTTTAGCGTTTTCCATGTCGATAAAATCGATCACGATCAAACCACCCAAGTCACGCAAGCGTAACTGGCGAGCAACTTCTTCAGCAGCTTCAAGGTTGGTATTGAATGCCGTGGTTTCGATGTCGCCACCACGTGTAGAACGGGCAGAGTTGACGTCAACGGAAACTAAAGCTTCGGTGTGGTCGATAACAATCGCGCCGCCAGAAGGTAGCGGTACGGTGCGGCTGTACGCAGTTTCGATCTGGTGTTCGATCTGGAAACGTGAGAATAGCGGTACATCGTCGCTATAGCGCTTAACGCGATGCACCATGTCTGGCATCACGTGGCTCATAAACTGTTGAGCTTGTTCGTAGATTTCGTCCGTATCGATCAGAATTTCGCCGATATCTGGCTGGAAGTAATCGCGAATTGCACGAATGACCAATGAAGATTCCTGATAAATCAAGAATGCGCCTGGCGAGGATTTGCCAGCACCTTCAATCGCACGCCAGAGTTGCATCAGGTAATTTAAGTCCCATTGCAACTCGTCAACATTGCGACCGATCCCTGCCGTACGGGCAATCACGGACATACCGGTTGGCAAGTCGAGCTTGTCCATGGTTTCGCGCAATTCCTGGCGGTCTTCGCCCTCTACACGGCGCGATACGCCACCGCCACGAGGGTTGTTCGGCATTAATACTAAGTAACGTCCAGCCAAAGAAATAAAGGAGGTCAGGGCGGCGCCCTTATTTCCGCGTTCTTCTTTTTCTACTTGAACAACGATTTCCTGGCCCTCACGCAGCGCTTCTTTGATGGAAGTGTTGCGAACGTCGATGCCTTCTTTGAAGTAACTGCGAGCAACTTCTTTAAATGGCAGGAAGCCGTGGCGCTCTTCACCGTAGTTAACGAAGCATGCTTCAAGCGATGGTTCGATACGGGTAATAACGCCCTTGTAGATGTTTGACTTACGTAATTCGCGACCAGCGGTCTCGATATCAATATCAATGAGTTTTTGCCCATTGACGATAGCGACGCGCAATTCTTCTTGCTGCGTGGCATTGAACAACATACGTTTCATTTTTTACTCCGTGACCTGATGGTCATCTTTTGTCGCTGTCTCATTCAGTGAGGCAGGCAACTTTACTGGTACGGGGATGTATGCCAGAACGGAGGGCTTGAAGGGGGTGGGAAATGCCTGTGGCGCAACAGAATAGCTTTGCATTCAGCAATCTTTGTGCAGCGGAGCTGCATTGCAATGAACAACCAGTGATTCTGTGTCGCGCCTGGCGCGTGTGGTTTTAGCAAAAAAGGCCGAGTGCACATGTCCCCCGCATAATCAGACTTAGTTATATTTGTGCAATAACTAAGCCAAATGCCAGGCGATGAGCAACTTTGGTGTCAGACCATCTTATTGTGTTGTGTCTGACGGAATCGACCTTACTACAAAAACCACCTTAGGCAAGCATGCTTATTAACAATTAAACCAGCATCTCTTGCCCAACTTATCCTTACATTTCAAACTCTCTGATACAACCTCGTTTTACTTGTGCCCGATAGCAACAATTGGTCGCTACCTTGGAACGCAAACGAGGGCGCATACACATCTTTTTCCATCATATTTGCAAACTGGCGAGGCTGATGGTCTTGCCCCTGTGTAAAATAGCTGTTTATTTCTCTTACACTGCTAAAGCTTAAAAGCTGAAGCGAAAATGATTATATATTCAAAATGAAGGACTTAGCGACAATTAATAGGGGAATGCATCAAAAACAGGTGCAAAATGTTCCCCACGAGCAGCCTTCAGCCTCACAGCCGAAAGTCCAAATGCTGACAATCTCTGAAGAAGAGGCTGGGCAGCGCATTGATAATTTCCTTTTACGCATCTGTAAAGGAGTGCCAAAAAGCCATGTTTACCGTGTTTTGCGGTCGGGTGAGGTGCGGGTAAATAAAGGTCGTATCGATCAGTTATACCGTTTAGTGGAGGGGGATGTTGTTCGAGTTCCTCCTATACGCATGGCAGAGCCTTCTACGCAAGTGGTTCCTAAATTGGAATTTCCGATAGTCTATGAAGATAGTCACTTACTGATTATCGATAAACCAGCTGGTGTTGCTGTGCATGGTGGTTCCGGTGTTAGCTATGGTGTCATCGAGCAACTGCGGTCGTCCCGTCCAGAAGCGAAATTTTTAGAATTGGTACATCGCTTAGATCGTGAAACATCTGGGTTATTGCTGATCGCCAAAAAGCGCACTGCATTAACTAATTTGCATGAGCAAATGCGCGATGGTTTGACGGATAAGCGTTATTTTACGTTGGTAGCCGGCGATTGGAAAAATGCCCGTCAACATATTAAGTTGCCATTGCATAAATACACGACGGGTGATGGTGAGCGTCGCGTCAGAGTTCAGGCAGACGGCATGGCTTCTCATACGGTATTTGCACTTAAGAAAAAATTTAAAGAATTTGCGTTACTTGAGGCTGAATTGAAAACTGGTCGAACTCATCAAATACGTGTGCACTTGTCCGCCAGTGGATTTGCTATTGCCGGGGATGATAAGTATGGTGATTTTCCATTGAATAAAGCGTTGCAAAAAGCGACAGCTGATCGAGGTGCACTTAAGCGCATGTTTTTACATGCGCATCAAATTTCTTTTACTCATCCTGAGACAGGAAAGTTGATGACGGTAAATGCACCTTTGCCAAGGGAATGCGAAGATTTCTTGCGGAGTCTGCCAAGTGCTTAAAAAGCTTATATCTTTATTAAATGATATGATTTGACGTTTATCTAATGAGTAAAGTTGCTTAGCTTTGATTAATGTTAGTTTATGTTGATTGATGTTGATTAACAAAAACGCATAAACATCATTTTCGCAAGTTTGTAGATAAGTCAACTTTTTCGTCAGCAAATTCATGAATTTTTTCTAAACATCCACTGAATAGGCACTGCATTTTTTTATCATGGCAAAAAAGCAATTTGATTTTATTGTATTTGATTGGGATGGCACGCTAATGGATAGTACTGCCACGATCGTCAAATGTATTCAGTCCGCAGCCAGAGATCTCGGTTTGCCGGTACCTGATGATAGTGCAGCTGCCTACGTCATTGGCTTATCTCTCGCTGATGCGATGGCGGCGGCGATTCCCGGTATTGACCCGAAATATTATCCGCGTATGGTGGAGCGATATCGTTATCACTATCTCGCAAAGGACCATGAGCTCCCTTTGTTTAACGGTGTACGGGATATGCTCGACGATTTGGCGCAGCAAGGCTATTTTTTAGGTGTTGCCACCGGTAAAAGTCGAGTCGGTTTGAGTCGAGCATTGCACACCGCTAAACTGACGTCAGTATTTGATGCGACGCGCTGCTCGGATGAGACCTTCTCTAAGCCACATCCAGCAATGTTGCATGAGCTGACCAGAGAATTAGGGCAAGAAATGCAACGTACTCTGATGATTGGCGATACTACCCATGATTTGCAAATGGCCGGGAATGCAGGTGCAGGCGCCGTGGCGGTCGAATATGGTGCACACGCCCCGGCATTGTTAGCCCCGTTGAATCCCTTGTTTTCAGCCAAGAGCGTTAGTGAATTACACCAATGGCTCAATGAAAATGCTTGATTGGAGAATCGAATGACCTCAATTTCAATATGTGCCTCCAGTGAACTGATTGAAGGCGGTATGGGCGTACGCTTTCCATTAACGGCTGGCAGCGACGATGCAACTGGTTTTGTGATTCGATATGCGGGTTTAGTGCATGGCTACTTGAATCGATGCGCACATGTACCGGTTGAGCTTGACTGGAATCCGGGCGAGTTTTTGGAGTCCAGTGGCTTGTATATCATGTGTGCCACGCACGGTGCAATTTACGAACCAGAAACCGGTCATTGTTCTGGTGGCCCTTGCCGCGGAAGTCGTCTAAGAAAAATACAGGTAAGTGAAGTAGATGGCACGGTTTTTTGGCATCCGGACGATTATATTCAACCAGTCATCGCGTAACTGGCACTCTAATTTGCAGTTGTAAGGGTAATTGTAGAAAGTGATTATGGAAGAGCAGAGTAGAGACGACGCAGAAGGTAATGCAAAAAAGATAGTGCAGTGGGAGCGTGAGACATTGGAGCGCCTCGCATTTGCCACACTAAAAGAGCAAAAGTTGCAACGACGTTGGAGTATTTTCTTTAAATTCGTGTTCATCTTCATGATCTTGTTCGGCGCATACCAATTTGGTGGTTTTTTTCAGCCGGATGCTGACAATAGTGCCCGCCACACCGCGTTGGTGGAAATTAATGGAGAAATTGAGACCGAGGGAAGTGGTAGTGCGCATGATGTAATTCCAGCATTGGACCGTGCTTTTGCAGAGTCAGGATCGGTAGGCGTTATTTTACGTATTAATAGCCCTGGAGGAAGTCCGGTTCAGGCTGGTATGATCAATGATGAAATTGTTCGGCTAAGGCAGCAATATCCTGATAAAAAGTTGTATGTCGTGGTTGAAGAAATGTGTGCGTCGGGCGGTTATTACATCGCTGCTGCAGCGGATAAAATTTTTGTCAATAAAGCAAGCGTTGTTGGTTCTATTGGCGTACTGACCGATGGTTTTGGTTTTACCGGCTTAATGAGTAAATTAGGTGTTGAAAGACGCCTCATGACTGCGGGTGAAAACAAGGGGTTTATGGACCCATATTCCCCAATCACAGAAAAGCAAAAAGCATATTCGCAAGCAATGTTGAATGAAATTCATCAACAGTTTATCGACGTCGTTAAAAAAGGGCGTGGTAAGCGTTTAAAAGAGACACCTGAAATTTTTTCAGGATTATTTTGGGTCGGTAGTAAGGCGGTTGAAATGGGCTTGGCAGACGATTTTGGCACGATAGATTCAGTTGCAAGAGACGTGATTAAGGCCGAAGATATCGTTGACTATACCCAGAAAGAAGACTTGCCAGAGCGCGTGCTGAAGAAATTTGGTGCGTCAGTAGGCAGTGCCGCGATGGCAACCGTGAGCAGATCGGGGAGTTTTACTTTACATTGATTTTGCGAAATAGTTTAGTTGATTTTTTCAATCTAGCTTCATTCATGCATAGTTTTAATTATCTTCCACTCATTGGGCTGTTGTTCTATATTGAGGGCGTAACTGGTTCAAACGGGAGGTCGATATTAAGAATATTTCGTATCCGGGAAAATTTGCATCTGAGCTCCGGTCGCAGTAGTTTTTGCCGGTTATGTATGAAGTGGATGGATGACAATTTGTGAAGTATTTTTTCCGTGGAGTAAAACGGAGTCGAGGTTTCTCAGATCCCTCATAAAAGTTAAAAAATGAAGAAACAAAAAGGCGATGGTGCAATGCTATCGTCTTTTTGCTATGTGCCATCAATTAGGTGTTCATATTAGTCTCCGAACACATTGCATGCCCAGCGCTGGTAATAAGCCATCATTGCGGCAAATCAAAGATCACACAAGCTCATTCGAGTAAGATAGTATTATTGCTAATTCCGTCCAATGCGTGGCTCCCTAATTTTATGGCGATCACCTTTTCTCATTTGTTAGAAATGCTATCTTTTCACACAGCAAGTGGTGAAAAGATAGAGTGCTATCATTGTGGCGAAAGAATGAAAGAAAAAAAGGCTTTGTATATCCATTTTAATGGTCAACAGAGGCCCGTTTGCTGTCATGGATGTCAGGCTATTCTAATGACAATTGAACGTAACAAAATGGTTTCTGAGTATTTGCATGCCAGATCTACGCAAATGGAAGCGCAATGAGTGCCACCTTGGGCATTAACACATAAAATCAATTCCCTAATGGCTACCGCGTCAACCGAACACCAAGCTCTTCAATCTGAGAAACTTTCCCTGTCGGGTATGCATTGTGCTGCTTGCGTACAATTAATTGAATTTCGCTTACGGCAATTGCCTGGGATTAAATCCTTCAAGATTAATACCGCCACGCATAACGCGGAAGTCGTGTGGAGCGCCGAAGAGAATAGTTTGAAAAATATCATTTCTGCGATTATTCACCTTGGTTACGGGGCGCTGCCTTCAAATCAATCGCCAGACGAATTCGAGAAAAAAGAAAATAAATTAGCCTTGTGGCGTTTATTTATTGCTGGATTCGCGATGATGCAAATCATGATGTACGCATTTCCTGCCTATCTCGTGCCGGTTCCACAGGTTGATGGTGACCTGACCCCTGATTTGGATAAACTGCTGAAAATTGCAAGTATGCTCATCACTGTTCCAGTGGTCGGTTTTTCGGCATTACCATTTTTTAAGTCGGCATGGCGTGATATCAGCAATCGTCATATTGGCATGGATGTGCCTGTTTCTTTAGGTATTTTATTGACTTTTTTTGCGAGCGTCTGGGCAACGTTTAGGGGCGGCGTCGTTTATTTCGATTCTGCAGTCATGTTTGTTTTCTTGTTGCTGTCAGCGCGACTCATAGAGAGTAGGGTGCAGAAAAAGACCGGTGTTGCACTCCGCGTTTTAACGCAATTGGTTCCCGTGGTGGCACAAAAATTGGTCAATTACCCCTTGAGCCGTGAGGTTGAATCCCTGGATGCAATGTCGTTAAAGGTAAATGACCTGATGTTGGTCGCTGCAGGAGAGCATATTCCTGCCGACGGCTTGGTAATTGAGGGGCAAAGCGAGTGCGATGAATCATTAATGACCGGTGAATCCCAACCTGTACTTAAAAATGTCGGTGATAAAGTCATTGCTGGCGCTATAAATTCAAGCGGGGCGATCATAATCAAGGCAGAAAAAGTCGGTACTGAAACACATTTATCGTCATTGATTAGCATGATGGAAACCGCGGCAACTGAAAAGCCAGCCATTGTGTTGTTGGCAGATAAACACGCTAGTCGCTTCCTGAGTTTGATTCTCTTTGTCGCTTTATTCACCGGCATTGCCTGGTGTTATATCGCTCCCGATCGCGCGTTATGGATTGCCATTAGTGTCATTGTCGTTACTTGTCCTTGTGCGTTGTCATTAGCAACGCCAGGTGTGATGTCGGCGGCAATTGGCCTGTTGGCAAAAAACGGTGTGCTCATAAAAAATGGCAAAGCGATTCAAACAATGGCTGAGGCGACACACTTTGTCTTTGATAAAACCGGCACACTAACACTTGGTAAACTCAGTGTAGTGAATCAACGTGAACAGCGACATGCCCCAGAAGCTGAAAGTACTGCTTTTTTATTGGCTTCTGGATCGACGCATCCAGTAGCGAAAGCAATTGCTGACGCTTTAGCTTTGCAATACCCGTCCTCCTTAGAAATGACGGTGCAAGACATGCGAGAAATAGCTGGAGGAGGAATTGAGGCGAAAATTAATGGCCGTTTATTTCGATTGGGAAGTATTGCTTTTGCGTCTGAGTTGACGAGGGAGACATTTTCTGTCCCTCTTGAGATGGCAACTGCAACAGTGTCTGTTTTAGCTGACGAAGATGGTGTGATTCTGGTGTTTGCTCTGGCCGATGCCTTGCGAAATGATGCAGTAGAAACAGTAAAAAAATTGCAGCTGCGCCATAAGAAAATCTTATTATTGTCTGGTGACCGGGATGAGGTTGTTCAGCATGTGGCGCAAGAATGTGGGATTGTCGATGCTCGTGCCAATTTAAGTCCAGCGGATAAATTTGATATTGTGCAATCTCTACAGAAATCTGGCGCTATTGTCGTGATGGTCGGCGATGGAATGAATGACGGACCGGCTCTATCGTTGGCGAATGTTGCTGTCGCTATGGGGCAGGGCGCGCCAATTTCACAAACTCGCAGTGACGTTTTACTGATGTCAAATCGCTTAAGTGATCTTGATTTTGGCTTTGTGGTTGCAACCAAAGCGTTTAGGCTAATACGCGAAAATTTGATTTGGGCAATTGCTTATAATCTGTTTGCCATTCCCGCCGCGATCATCGGTTGGTTAGAGCCGTGGCATGCAGCTCTTGGCATGTCTTTGAGCTCCTTGATCGTAGTGTTAAACGCGTTGCGCTTATACTTGTTACCGCAACCCGAACATGTAATGACCGACAATTTGATTTAAATTGGGTCTGAATTTGGCCATTTTATGGATGCTTTATGGATATTTTGTATCTCCTGATACCGCTTAGCTTGGTTGTTGTTTTTGCGATTGGCGGCTTATTTTGGTGGGCGATTAACAATCGACAATTCGATGAGCTTGATCAGGAGGGGCAGCGCATTCTAGATGACGTGGACGGTTAAGTGTCTTTATTTCATGGCCATAATTTCTTTCGCGCTTAGTTCAAAATCTTGCGGACGAAGACTGGATTGGCGTAGCTGTCGCGCATCGACAAATTGTGAGAAATTACGTGCGATCGATTTGTTGTATGCAGGGTCGTAATGTTCTTCTAACAGGCTTTGAACGACTGCTCTGATTTCTCCAGTTAACGCCTGTTTTTTCCATAATAGTATTTTTTCCTTGCCATGCAAATGCGTGAGAAAGTCTAGCTGATGATTTAGTTGGTCTGGATCAGCAACAAAATGGGCGTATTCTTCCATCAATAGCTCGACTCTCATTTCGATAGGCATTTCAATCGAAATACAGTGTGACGCACGCATTGTCTGCATAATCGATTCTGGAACACGTAAATTCCCTACTTTTTTGCTTTCTGCTTCGACATAGATAGTCCGTCCTTCATTGGCATTCTTTAAGAATGTCCAGATACGGCTTTCAAACATTTTCTGCGTAGGTTGCGTTTCTGAAGGAATATCCCCAAGCACTGAACCGCGATGTTGAGCCAGATGCTCGAGATCGAGTACTTGTTCTCCCAAATTTGCTAAGGTTCTTAAGAGCCGGCTTTTACCACTGCCTGTTGTACCACAAAGCACCGTCCACTTCATCTTTGCGCTTAATTCCGGGATGGATTGGTTGACGTGCTGCCTGTATGCCTTATAGCCGCCCTCAAGTTGTGCCACTGGCCAGCCAATTTTTGAAAAAATATGCGCCATCGCGCCGCTACGATTGCCACCTCTCCAGCAATAAATTAAAGGTCGCCAGGTTTTACCGTGGTTTTGAAATTGTGAATGCAAATGCTGCCCAATATTCTTTGCGATTAAGGCGGCACCAAGTCTTTTTGCTTCAAATGAACCTATTTGTTTATACATGGTTCCTATTTCAATGCGCTCTTCGTTATTGAGCACGGGGCAGTTGATTGCGCCTCGAATATGGTCTTCCGCAAATTCAGCAGGACTACGAACATCGATAATGCAATCGAACTGGCTCAAAGTGTCAGCAACATGATCAAAGCAGATAATTTCGGGGTATTTCATTGTGTCACTTTGAAAGTAGAGGTGCTAGCTGAGGCCAGACATTATTTAAAATCAATGGGTGCGCACTTGCAATAGGGTGAATCCGATCGGCTTGAAATAAGTCTTCCCGATCAGCAATTCCATCCAAAAGGAAAGGCACAAGCAGTACTTTTTGTTCTTTGGCAAGGCTTGCATAAAGCGAGAAAAAACGTTGCGTATAGTCTTTGCCGTAATTAGGAGGAATTTTCATCCCGATAAGTACGACCGCCGCGTTGGCTTTTTTTGCTGTAGTAATCATGGCGCGGAAATTTTCCTCGGAGGCGCTAAGAGATAAGCCTCGTAAGGCGTCATTTCCACCGAGCTCGATAATGACGATATCTGGTTTAATGCGATCAACTAAGGCCGGGAGGCGGGTTTTTCCGCCGCTAGTGGTTTCTCCGCTGATACTCGCATTGATGATGGTTGCCGTAATATTTGCATTGGCAAGTTTTTTTTCTAGTAAGCTTACCCATCCTTGTCCGCGCACCAGACCATATTCTGCCGATAAACTATCTCCAAGCACCAGGACGGTTTTTGATGCAGAATGTGCGTACGCTAAAGGTGTTGCGGCGGCTGTTAACAACCAGCAGACCAAAGTAAGTAAAATTAATTGACGAATCGATGAAGAAAACAGCATGACACATCCTAAAGAATTGAAACAAACCACAATAGAAGTCAAAAATTTGGTAAAACAGGTTGCCGACGCTAGTGGGCAGTTAACTATTCTTAACGGGATTAATTTTACCGTGCAAGCCGGAGAAACGCTTGCAATTGTTGGTGCATCTGGATCTGGTAAATCGACCCTATTAGGCATTTTAGCTGGATTAGATGTGCCGAGTTCTGGATCAGTGCAGCTTGCCGGGATTGATTTATTCGGCTTAAGTGAGGATGAGCGGGCGCAATTTCGCAAAGAGAACTTGGGTTTTGTCTTTCAGTCGTTTCAATTATTGATGCATTTGACAGCATTAGAAAACGTGATGCTTCCATTAGAACTTCGTGGTGATAAAGACGCAAGAAAGAAAGCCGAGGCGATGTTGGATCGTGTTGGTTTAGTCTCGCGTTTAAAACACTACCCAAAGTTTCTTTCTGGTGGGGAGCAACAACGAGTGGCTCTTGCCCGGGCTTTTGTTACTGAGCCCCCTTTGTTATTTGCTGATGAGCCAACAGGTAGTTTGGATGCAGTTACCGGGGAGGCAATCATTCAGCTCATGTTTGCTTTAAATCGCGAGCGGCATTCGACACTCGTCTTGGTAACGCATGATTTGTCGACCGCTGCACGTTGCGGCAGAACCTTAACCATCGCAGCTGGACATTTAGTTGCAGATCAATTGCAACCAATTAACTAAGGGTTGTCGCAACAATTAGTTACATTAATGCGTTCGATTTTTCCGTTAGCATCGATTGAAATCCAGCCGCCACGTTTTTGCTCCGTGTCGCAGTCCCAATCCGGCAATACATACCGATATTTTTTATCATCGGTATGTAGATAGGGTCTATGTGTGTGGCCATGAATCATCGTATCGCAAGAACTTGATATAAAAAGTTTTGATATCGCTTCTTGATTGACATCCATAATTGCCAAATCTTTCTGACTTTGCTCCTTCTTGCTACTTTGGCGCATGCCCTGAACGATCGTTTTTCTTTGCGATAGCGGTAATGCTAAAAAGTTGCTTTGCCAGACTAGATTGCGAACTTGGTTGCGGAATTGCATATAGGACGTGTCATCCGTGCATTGCTCGTCGCCGTGGCAAAGGACTATTTTTCTTCCGGCAATGTGAACGATACTCGGGTCAGTAAGTATCTCTGCGCCAGTCGCGGCGGCAAATACAGGCCCGATCAGGAAGTCACGATTGCCGGCGATCCAATATACCTTCGTTCCTGCCAGTGTGAGCTCTCGCAACGCTGACACAATAGAAAAATTACAGCTATCGCTGATGTCGTCATCTCCAACCCAATATTCAAAGAGATCGCCGAGTAGAAAAAGCTGTTCGGTTTGGGTGCCGTATATATTCAGGAATTGGAGAAACGCACCAGTTGTGTGCGGCATTCCTGGATTGAGGTGTACGTCTGAAACAAATAGCGCAACCGTTTTAGGTTGCGCTGTCGTTTGCTTTTCGGAATGATTCACGCTGAATTTAAATTATTTCAGAAAAGGCTGCAGGATGAATTAAATAACTTCGACTTTTTCGATGACGACGTCTTCAACTGGAACGTCTTGAAACATACCGGAACGTGAAGTTTTGACAGCCTTGATTTTGTCGACAATTTCTTTGCCTCCAGTCACTTTACCAAACACACAATAGCCCCAGCCATCTTGACCTGGATAATCGAGGAAACTGTTGTTGGCGGTATTGATAAAGAATTGCGCGGTCGCAGAATGTGGTGCCCCGGTACGAGCCATTGCAATGGAATAACGCTCATTTTTCAAGCCATTGTTAGCTTCATTGTCGATGGCATCGAGGGTTTCCTTTTGTTTCATGCCTGGTGCAAATCCGCCGCCTTGAATCATGAAACCATCAATAACACGATGAAAAATCGTGCCGGCGTAATGACCAGATGCTACGTAAGCAAGAAAGTTAGCGACTGTCTTCGGTGCTTTGGCTTCGTCCAGCTCAATAGTGATTGCGCCGTGGTTAGTAGTCAAAAGAATGGCCATAATTGTCCTTGGTGATGAGGTGAAATAAGATAAAAAGTATGATGTTGTCGATAGGGTTATTTTATAACAGTTGCAGATTCAATGATGATGTCCTTTTTAGGGACATTCTGCATCATGTGCGAATCACCTGTTTCAACAGTTTTGATTTTTTCCACTACGTCCATTCCTTTAATGACCTTACCGAATGGCGTATAGCCAGCCGTTGCCATTAGAGCTTGGTTGCGCGGTGCTTTTGTCATGTTGCCGCGGTAGTTGAATTCTACCGGATCACCGGCTGGTAGCTCCTGGTGATTTAAAAAATCATTGTCTCTGACATTAATAAAGAACTGCGCAGTTGCTGAATTGGGATCTTCAGTACGCGCCATAGCGATCGTTCCAACATCGTTTTTAAGGCCTTTTTCCAGAGCCAACCCGGCTTCTGAAGGAATGGCTTTGCGCGTTGGCTTCTCTTTCATGTTTTTATCGTAGCCGCCACCCTGAATCATGAAGTTATCAATGACACGATGAAAAATGGTGCCTTTGTATTGTCCGGCTTTGACATATTTTAAAAAATTATCGACAGTCTTCGGTGCTGCTTCGGGGTAAAGTTCAACGACAATTTCACCGACGTTGGTTTTGATGGACACTTTTGGTAAATCTTCGGCCATTGCTATCGTGGCGTTCCAGCCTAGGATTGAGCCAAAGAATACGCCAATCAATTTTGTATATGTAGATTTCACTTTATTTCCTTTTTTGATACTGAACTGGATCGATGAATTATCAGACGGTAGTCTCATAAATAATTCGCCATTTCGTTCCTTCTTTTATCCAATACTGCCGTTTCCTGACGCTGGTTTTTGTCTTGCCTGATTGGGTTTCCTGGGTGAAAGTGCTGACAATCATTTCTTCTTTGCCAGGGTAACGGAATTGCGTAACTTCTTTGAGTTGGATGCTTGGCGAAGTCCAAGCGTCCCAATTCTGTCTTTGTTTTGTAAACCACGCATTTAAATCTTCACCCTGTAAGGATTTAAAATTACGCGAATAGTTGGCAAAAATTCGATTCGCATTTTTACTTTCCATATCAAGTCGCCAGTCGTCAAGTAACTTGCTCGAAAATTGTCTGTCGGCAAGCCATTTTGCTTGATTTTCAAACTCTACCTGATCGCTAATGATTACCGGTGTTTTACCAATATCAACCAGCGCTGAAATTTTTAAAAAATCTGGATTGGTCAATACGACGCAACCATCTGATGCGAGAGGTGGCCGGCTAAAATTGGCAGATGGCATGCCATGCAACCAAATTCCTGAACCACTACGCCCGTTAATCTTATCCCACTCATTTGGATAGTTGAGTGGTAAAGCGCCAGGACCATAGAAGTCTGGCAATTTACCGCCAGAGAGCCGGCTGGTAATGTAGTACACGCCAACCGGTGTTTTCTGGTCGCCTTCTTTGGTTTTGTTGATTCCAAACTTGCCGTGGCTAATATAGTGGTCGCTGACGAGTTTTGGCTGCCCACCGACATTTTCATAGAGATAAAGCCGTGATTTGGTGGCATCAACCACTAATACTTGTTTTTGGTCATCTCTCAATTGAACTACAACTCTTGGAACCAAGTTCGGCGATGGACGCTCCCGGTATGACCTAATCCTCATGCTGGCTTCGTCCCGCATGTCTTTGAGCTTGTCTGCTTGAATGTTGGCTGTGCCCCCAAAAGTCGTGACTGGTCTCGTGTGCATCATGAGCAGGTCGCCACGGATCAAATGGGCTAGTTGAAAGTGTGGATAGGCCTCGATTAATTCATCGACTTTGACTTGCGCAGCTTGTAATTTGTTGTTTGCCAAATTCTGATAGACCTCGATCAATAAGGCATCAGGATTGGGGGCGTCAGAGCTTGATTCGGTTACATTTGCCTTGCTTGCATGAGTTTTGGCCTCTACTGAGATGCTTGGCAGTAGCCAGGCAATACATGAAACGAGGTAAAGGGCGCGACAACGCTGCTTCGCACCCAAAGTTATGGGCGAAGTATTTTTAAAAGCAGAAAAAAACATTAGCTACCCGCGCGCTCCTGCTTAATTTGCCACTTCCCATCTTGTCTTGTCAAAATGAGAGTCTTACGACTATTCGCAGTTAATTGGTCTGAGGTATACACTTGGCGGAATTTAACAGTGGCGCTATTGTCATCAATGCTGACCTTTATGCCTTCTATCTTCACGTTAATGTGACCTTTACCTTCAATCCTGTTGCGTCGTTCTTCAGCCCATGCTTTACGTGATTCGCCTTTTGGCGTCTGAAAATCTTTGGCGTAATGGGCTAGGTAACCATTCGTGTCTTTGCTACTCCATGCTTTCGCCCAGTTCTCGACGGTTTTTATGACTTCATCATCATCTCTGTCTTGCGTTGAGGTAGGGGAAGATTTTGTTTTGCTTGAGGATGCATCATTTTTTGTTGATGCTATTTCAGTCTTTGGAGCTGGTACTGCAGCAGATTCACCTTTGGACGGTGTCGTTGGTGTTGTTTTTACTGGTTTTTCTTGTGCGACTATGGTCGCTGGTGATGGATTGGTCTTCGGATTGACACCGCCCGATGTGCCAACCAAGTTACGTACCAACGTCAATTTTAATTTCGCGGTTGCATTGCCCGAGTCAAGTTGTAGCGCTTTGTCGTAGGCTTGACTAGCAAGTTTTGCGTAAACGTCGCCCAGATTTTCGTGCGCAGTACCATACGTAGGATTGGTGCGGATTGCCATTTCCAACGAAGCGCGTGCTTTGTCATATTGGCCTGATGCTGCGTAAAGGACCGCAAGGTTATTATATGGCTCAGGTAACTCTGGATAGTCGTCTGTTAATTTGCTAAAAATCGCAATTGCTTCCGGCCCTTTGTTCTGCTCAGTCATGATTAAGCCTTTCAGAAAACGCAATTGCGCATCTTTAGGCTTTGCAGTTAGTGCTTGATCTACTTTTTGAAGGGCTTCGGACGTTTGTCCGGCTCGCAACAATTTTCCGATATCACTAGCTTCATCAGCGAATGCAGGAGCAGCGATAAGCGCAAGTGAAAGTTGAGAAATAACGAAGATACTACTTAAAGTTTGGCGCATGGTGTTCTGGCTTAGATTTATCAGAGGTTGACTGAACATGACGGCAGTAATGTTATACTCGAATTACATTAAAGTGCCATATTATCAAAGAAGTGGGGTATGTTGGGTATTTGGCTTTAGAAACATGCTATAGCGCTGTCGTATTCCGGTTTTTTAAAAAAAATTCAGTTCTTTGTTGTTTTTGAGAATGCTTATCGCAAGTTGAAAAAGGCTTTCTTTATTGAGTTTATGAAAATAGCCCGATCGATCTTTTTTATCTACCGGTGAAAATGAGCGGAAATAGACGGAGTAGGGCGTATTTGTTGCCGGATAAATTTTTCCAACATGCGAAGCTGGACAGAATGACCGCTTTTGATATTTAATCTGTCCCGTTCAATATTTTTTGCAATTGCTTATCAGCGATGCATAGATATATATGTTGGCAGGCTTGTTTAAAATATTATCAATAATTAATTTTATTGCAAGCTAAGGGGTTATGGCGCACGCTAACTTCTTTTTGATGAGTTTTTACCTCATTTTGCCAAAAAACGCATTTATTAACTCGTGTGGATTTAAGGAGGCACGATGACTAAAACGACATTTCTCAGTTTTGAGCAATCTATTGCTGAACTCGAAACGAAAATTGAAGAATTGCGGTTTGTACAGGACGATTCCGCAGTAGATATTTCTGAAGAAATTGATAGATTATCGAAAAAAAGTCAGATGTTGACCAAAGATATCTATGCAAAATTGACGCCATGGCAAGTGTCTCAGATATCTCGGCATCCGCAGCGACCATACACCCTAGATTACATTAGCCAGATTTTTACTGATTTTCATGAACTTCATGGTGATCGGAGTTTTTCTGATGACTTATCGATTGTTGGTGGTTTGGCAAGATTTAATGGCCAGGCGTGCATGGTGATCGGTCACCAAAAAGGTCGCGATACAAAAGAACGTGCAATGCGAAACTTTGGTATGCCTAAACCTGAAGGCTATCGTAAAGCAATGCGATTAATGAAGTTAGCCGAAAAATTTGATATTCCCGTTTTTACCTTTGTTGACACGACAGGTGCGTGGCCGGGGATTGATGCTGAGGAACGCGGCCAGTCAGAGGCGATTGGCCATAATTTGTACGTGATGGCGGAATTGAAAGTGCCTTTGATCGCCACTATTATTGGTGAAGGTGGTTCGGGTGGTGCGTTGGCCTTGGCGGTCGGTGATGCAGTATTGATGTTGCAATACGCAACTTACTCAGTCATTTCGCCTGAGGGGTGTGCTTCCATTTTATGGAAAACTTCAGACCGAGCAGCAGATGCTGCGGAAGCTTTAGGTTTGACTGCTCACCGCCTCAAGGCGATGGGCTTGATTGATAAAATTATCAATGAACCACTGGGCGGTGCACATCGTGATCCTAAGCAGATGTGTGCTCTCGTGAAGCGCGCTCTTGCCGACACACTTCGTCAATTTCAAGGTATGAAAACGAAAGACTTATTGGCAGCTCGTCACGAAAAATTAATGAGTTACGGTAAGTTCAAGGAAACTAAGCTAGCAGAATGAGTCAACGTAGTATAAGTGGTGCCTTAATGCACCACTTTTCTGAGACCTTAAATGCTTTTTTTTTGGAATCCGGAAAAGTCCCTTCCGAAAATGGTTTGGCTATTGCTTACAGTGGTGGCTTAGACTCGTCTGTATTGCTCTTTTTATGCTCTCAAATTTGCCTGCGACAAGGTATTCCGCTGTCGGCTTTTCACGTTCATCATGGGTTAAGTCCTAATGCCGATGCTTGGCTGGAGCACTGTGCAGATGTCTGTCGTGAACTCGCAGTTAATTTCACCTTTGAAAAAATTGTAGTTTCCAATTCAGATGGTGATGGTGTTGAGGGGAGCGCTAGAAAAGGGCGCTATCTCGCACTTGGCAGGATGACGGCTGCAGCGTCGATCGGTATTTTACTTACCGCTCATCACCAGGATGATCAAGCCGAAACTTTGCTCATGCAGATGCTTCGTGGCTCTGGCATAGCTGGTTTGTCCGGAATGGATACGTTTAACTACGCGCCGACGTTGTTTGAGAATCCGGATGTGATGATGATGCGTCCGTTACTTGGGATTTCCAGGGCGGAATTGGAAGTATTTGCTCAAGAAAACAATATTTCTTTTATCAATGATGAGTCCAATGATGACGTGCATTACCTTAGGAACGCATTGCGCCATCAGGTGATGCCGATATTGGAGCAAATTGCACCAGGATTCGCTGGACGTATGTCGCGTACTGCAAAACACATGCGATCAACCCATGATTTGATCGAAGCGCTCGCAATGAAGGACCTTTCAGCTTGCATGGATGTAAATGATTCGAGCTTGAACCTGTGTTCGATTCGCCTATTAGATTCAGAACGAGTGAGTAACCTTTTCAGGCTTTGGTTAAGTAAGCTTGGGGTGCGCATGCCATCTACATCTCGCCTAAGTGAAATTCGTAAGCAATTATTCGAGGCAAAGGAGGATGCTCGAATTAGTGTGTACCACGAAAAATTGGTCATTCATCGATATCAAAACAAGATATATGCTTCAGAAAAAGCGCTTGAGCCTACAAATGAAAGCTTGAACGTCGATTTTCGCTGGTCTGGAGAGGAATTTATAGAATTCCCGCAGTTCAATGGCACTTTATATTTTCGTAGAAATCTCCGAGGGCTGGATCCTCTATGGTTAACCCAGCAGTCACTATGCCTACATTTAAGAAGAGGTGGAGAGCGGCTAAAGCTTGGTGAAAATAGATCCACTCGCGATATGAAAAGTCATTACCAGTCGTTAAAGATTCCTTTTTGGGTGCGACAGCAACTGCCTTTTGTTTCTGTTGGTAGTCAATTGATATATGCAGCAAGAGTGGGGATGCAATCGCAATTTTGTGTCGATGGCTTTGACCAAGTTGTGTTTGATTGGGTAGCAAATTAGACTTTTCACTTCTGATTCTTGCAGAAAATAATAAGGTAATGGTGATAGCAATGGTAATGAAGAAAAATTTAAGACAAATTGTTTTGGATACCGAAACAACCGGCTTAAACACGCGCGATGGGAATCGGGTCATTGAAATTGGATGCGTGGAGTTAGTTGACCGTAAATTAACCGGGAATAACTACCATCAGTACATTAACCCTGAGCGTGACTCTGAGGAAGGAGCGTTGGCTGTTCATGGCTTAACCACGGAGTTTTTGAGCGACAAACCCAAATTTGCTGAAATTTCGCAGGAATTTTGTGAGTTTATTAAAGGGGCTGAGGTCATTATTCATAATGCGCCATTCGACGTCGGGTTCTTAAATGCCGAATTTGCTCGACTGGGCATTGGTTTGTTTACGGATTTCACAGAAACAGTGATTGACACGTTGGTGCAAGCGAAGGAATTGCATCCTGGTAAGCGCAATTCTCTAGATGCTTTGTGTGATAGATATGAAATATCCAATTCGCATCGAAAATTGCACGGAGCTCTATTGGATGCCGAATTGCTGGCAGATGTTTATTTGGCAATGTCGCGTGGTCAAAATAGTTTTGCGATTGACTTACCTGAAGAGGATGCGCCACTAAATCAAGAAACGCAGATTGTGGACTTGCCTGTGGACGACGTTCAAGTTGTCTATGCAGCAAGTGATGAACTAATTGAACATGATCTTCTTTTGTCTGGCTTGGACAAGCAATTGCGTCAAGCCTGTATTTGGCGAGCATAGTTTAATTAGACGCTATTCATTTTGAGTGTAGGAATAGGGTCTAAACTTTTCATGTGAAGTAAACTTCTTTGTTCCAGGTTGGCTGTTTCCCGGAAGAGGTTCCTGTGCGAACTTTCTTTTTATACATACCCTGAAAATTGTATTAATATCAACTAAAGACTCCTTTTAACGAGTGAGTCGTCACCTTGAAGCTCGTTTTGGTGTTGCTATTTTGCACTAAAGTGACTTTTTTCAAAAAAAATCAAAAAAAAATTAAAGTTTTTTGATCTCCCGTCGTTAATAAAGGTAGGAAAAAATATTTTAAATTTTTTTTCGAAATACCCTAAAGTTCTCGTTTTTCTTGCCGTTAATGATAGTAGATGAGATAAAAATAGTTGGGTAATTTTTATAAGTCGTTGATTTTGTTGGAAATTTTTCTGAATCATTAGAAAAATTAAAATTCGCTAAAAACGATATTTTTTTACGTATCGTTCTCAAATATTTCTTGTAGGATTTTTTCTTACAGGAACTTTTCTATTTTTCTGGAAATAAATCCCGTGTGCGGCCTATACACGGCGTTTTTGCGCGCGCTCACAATCTGTCTCACTGGCAACGAAATATGGCCTTTGAAAAACGGAACGGAGGGTGGGAACATGACACAGAACGATATGATGGCAGAAATTCGCGACGCAAATCTTAGCTACTTAATGTTGGCGCAGCAAATGATTCGTGCCGATAAGGCGACTGCGATTTTCCGGCTCGGTATTGGCAAAGAAATTGCTGATTTAATCGAGGGTTTGAATAACTCGCAAATTTTGAAACTTGCTGGCTCGAATATGATGCTTGCACGTTTTAGGTTTGAAGATAGCTCAATCCTTTGCATGCTGACGAACTACAACAAAGAACGTGCGCTCGCACACTCTCACGCGGCAATCCTGATGGCTGGACAGCCAGTTGAAGAAATTCATTGAACAAAATTCTTGAACCAATCGACGGAGGATGTGATGGCTATTAAAAGTGTTGTAACAGAGGCGCATGAAATTCAGTTGGCGGTTGATCTCGTTAATTTGGGGGCTAGACTGCAACTTCTGGAATCTGAAACTTCGCTTTCACGCGAACGTTTGCTGAAAATCTACAAAGAATTAAAAGGCGTCTCTCCACCTAAAGGTATGCTGCCATTTTCTACGGACTGGTTTGTTACCTGGCAGCCAAATATCCACTCCTCATTGTTTATGAATATCTATAAGTACCTTCATGAGCATGCGGACGTGTCGGGCGTTGAGGCCATTGTTAAAGCCTACCGATTATATTTGGAGCAGGTTGGTTGCGTCTCTGCTGATGATGCGGTTCTATCTTTGACTCGCGCGTGGACATTGGTGAGATTTTTTGAGGGAAAAATGCTAACATTCGCTAAATGTTGCGATTGTGGTGGGCATTTTGTTGCGCATTCCTTAGATTTGCACGATCATTATAAATGTGGTCTTTGTCATGTACCTTCGAGAGCGGGGAAAACGAAAAAGACTAAAGACGCTGACTCTTCATTGGAGATGGTGGCGTAATAACATTGAGGAGGAATCTTGGAATTAGCGTCATCCACCCGTGAACGCCATGATCCTCTGGAGATGAAAAGACTTAAATCTCCTGCGCTACGCGCTTTTCTTGTTCAGCTCTTCGCATTTGTTTGCTCTATTGCTTTGGCGGTTCTCGCCAGGCAGTTCTCAGGTTACCTCATCCCTTTCTTTGCGCTTCTTGCGTTTCAGTCAATTACTTCGACCTTACTTGCCTGGTTTTTGGGTTTGGAGTGGTGGTGGTTGATCATCGAATTCTTTTTTCCTATTGCCATAGTTGTTGCTTTACATTGGAATTTACCTCCAGCAGCGAGTTTGTTGCTATTTTTAATTCTATTTATGGTTTTTGGTACGACATTACGTACAAGAGTGCCGTATTACCCGTCGCAAGCGACATTGCCGGCCGCAATTATTAAATTGCTGCCTGCTAATGAAAATATTCATTTTTTAGATGTTGGAAGTGGATTTGGGGGCTTGGTTTTTGATTTGGCTAGAGAGCGTCCTGAATGGACATTGGCAGGTGTTGAAATTGCTATTTTCCCCTGGCTGTCAAGCCTATTGCGGATGCGCTTAAGCGGTATCAGAAACCTACATTTTGATCTGGGTAAGTATGAAGACGTCGATTTTTCAAAATTTAACGTTGTTTTTACTTACCTATCGCCTGTTGTCATGCCACAAATATGGACTAAGGTGCAGAATGAGATGGTGCCTGGAAGTATTTTTCTAAGTTACGAATTTTCGGTTCCTGAAGTTCCTGCATACGCTGAGATTTTGACAGCTGAAAACGCCCCTGTGTTGTATGTGTGGAAAATATAGGGTAAGTTGGCTTGTATTGTTTCCTAAAATAATCTTTTTCACTGTTATTTGCGTCAATTCAAGTGTTACCTATCGCATGGCCTGATATGATAGGTGAAAGTTATGTCAGTTAGATTTTCCTTCAAGGAGTAAGTTCCGTGTTAGTCATCGTTGGCTATATTGTCGTTATGGGGTCGGTCTTTGGTGGCTTTGCAATGGCCGGTGGTCATTTGGCCGTGTTATTTCAACCTTTGGAATTACTAATGATCGGTGGGGCGGCGGTTGGTGCGTCTCTCGTAGGTAACAATGCAAAGAGCTTAAAAGCTACTTTGAAAGCAGTTCCTGGCATATTCAAGGGTTCTAAATATACTAAAGCTTTGTACATGGAATTGATGACAATGCTTTTTGATGTTCTTACCAAGGTAAGAAAAGAAGGTCTCATGTCAATCGAGGGCGATATAGAAAAGCCAGAAGAGAGCCCTTTATTCAGTAAATATCCTGCGATCGTGCATGATCATCATATGATGGAATTTATCGGAGATTATCTGCGTTTGATGGTTTCAGGCAACATGGATGCGTTTCAGATTGAAAATCTGATGGATAATGAGCTAGAAACGCATCACCATGAAGCTGCGGTTCCTGCGCATTTTATTGCAAAATTGGGTGACGGTTTGCCGGCGTTTGGTATTGTTGCCGCGGTTATGGGAGTTGTTCATACGATGGAGTCGGTCGGTATTCCTCCTGCTGAATTAGGTATTTTGATTGCCCATGCTTTGGTTGGTACGTTTTTAGGTATTTTGTTGGCTTACGGCTTTGTCGGCCCATTGGCAGGCTTGATGGAGCAGCAGACGGATGAGTCGTCGAAGACCTTTCAATGCATCAAGGTAACATTGTTGGCAAGTCTCAATGGTTATGCGCCGGCTTTGGCGGTGGAATTTGGACGTAAAGTTCTTTACTCGACTGAAAGACCGACATTTAGTGAGCTTGAAGAGCATATTAAGCAATCCAAATCAAAATAATAAGGCTGTTGAAGGTTAGATATGGCAAACGAAGAGTTGCGCCCCATCATTGTTAAGAGAATTAAAAAAGTTGCGGGTGGGCATCATGGCGGTGCTTGGAAAATCGCCTATGCTGATTTTGTGACGGCAATGATGGCGTTTTTCTTGTTGATGTGGTTGCTCGGCTCGACTGCAAAAGGTAATTTGCAAGGTATCGCTGAATATTTCCAAACTCCACTGAAAGTCGCAATGGCTGGTGGTGATGGTAGTGGTGATAGTTCAAGCGTTATCAAGGGTGGTGGTAAAGATCTCAGCCTGCGTGATGGGCAAAACCGCAAAGGCGATATTGAGGCACAAAAAAAATCATACAACCTCCAGGCGGCTGAGGCCGCTTTGGCCAAGGTTGATGCGGAACGTTTGAAAGGCTTAAAGGCGCGGATAGAAGCTGTAATCGAATCTAATCCGACCTTGAGACAGTATAAAAAGCAGTTGTTATTGGATATCACAACCGAAGGTTTGCGGATTCAGATGGTTGATGAGTTGAATCGCCCAATGTTTGCATCAGCAAAAGCCGACTTGCAACCATACACCAAAGAAATATTGCATGAGATTGGTAAAGCTTTAAACGATGTCCCTAACAAAATTAGTTTGTCAGGACATACAGATTCAGCGCCTTATGGATCCGGTGAGAAAGGCTACAGCAATTGGGAGCTTTCGGCTGATCGTGCCAATACGTCGAGACGTGAATTGATTTACGGCGGAATGGATGAGTCAAAAGTGCTTCGCGTCGTTGGTTTGTCCTCATCGGTATTGTTTGATAAAGATGATCCTTTAAATCCAATAAATCGCCGTATCAGTATTATTGTGATGAACAAAAAAGCTGAAGAATCTGCCTCGCAAGATGGCGGTTCAGTTGAGGTTGCCAGTCAGGCTGATTCAAGTACGGAAGTCTCTGCTAATCCAGGAAAATAGTGTTTTAAGTCTTTTTGGTGGCTTAAATAATGCAGATAGGATGTTGAAGATGTCCAAAAAGAAAATGTTGGGATCTCACGTAAAGCAGTTGTTGTCTGGGGTCTCGGATCATGGCAGCGCGCATCTGTCTGAGGTGGAAACAGATTTGGCGCAGACTGCTTTGTTGCTTGGTGAGGCAATTGAGAAACTAGGTATTAGTTTTCTCGCGCTGCATTCTGCAGTGTTGAAAGAGCAGGAAGAGATAAACCTCATTGTTGAATCAGGTTCAATTTCTGCTGACAGTATTGAACGTTTAAAAAAAAGTCAGCTTGAAATTTCTCAGCATGTCAATTCTGCAGTCACGAGTCTGCAATTTCAAGATCTTACCAGTCAATTAATCTCTCGTACGATGCAACGGTGTGAGGGATTGCGTGAAGTATTGTTGACATTGGGTGTTGTTGGCGAAGACATGTCTTTGGATACGGAAAGCGACGATATTGCACATCTTTTAAAAGAAACAACGGTGCGGTTGGAGAAACAGAGCGCTGATCTGCAAAGCCTTTTAAGAAAAGCAGTTCATCAAAAGCACCTTAATAGCGGTGATATTGAATTATTTTAATTTTCAAAGATTCTCTCTCAAGGCATTTTGCCTTTAATTGGTAAAACGGAGTAATTATGGCCAAGACAATTTTAGCGGTTGATGATTCTGGCTCATTGAGACAGATGGTTGCTTTTAGTTTAAAAGCTGCGGGATATCAAGTTATTGAAGCCGTAGACGGGCAAGATGGTCTTGAGAAAGCGCGTAATCAGGTAGTTGATTTGGTTTTGACAGATCAGAACATGCCTAGAATGGATGGACTTACGTTAATCAAGTCGTTACGTGGCCTGGCGACCTATCAACGTGTGCCTATTCTGATGCTGACGACAGAGTCGAGTGATGACATGAAAGCAAAGGGCCGTGCTGCAGGAGCGAATGGGTGGTTAGTGAAACCTTTTGATCCGCAAAAATTAACAGAAGTCGTTAAAAAAGTTATCGGTTAAACATGGTCTATTTGGTTTTTCGTATTGCCAATGTAAATCTTGGAGTTAAATAATGACGATTGACATGAGTCAGTTTTTCCAGGTCTTCTTTGATGAGGCCGATGAGCTTCTTGCAGAGAAGGAAAAATTGTTGCTTGGCGTCGATGTTTCTTCTCCTGATCCAGAAGATTTGAATGCTATTTTCCGTGCGGCACATTCAATAAAGGGCGGAGCATCTACCTTTGGTCTAAATGATATGACCGAAGTGACGCATGTTTTGGAATCTTTATTGGATAAAATCAGAAAAGGCGAAATGGCTCTAACGGCCGAACATGTGGACGCTTTTTTGATCGCAAAAGATATCCTTAAAATGCAGTTAGATGGTCATCGTTTGGGAACGAGCGTCGACCAGGATGCGGTGGCTGACGTGAGAATGCTGCTGCAATCCTTATCGCAAGATGCGCCTTCCTTTGTTCCTCCACCACCGATTCAGCTAGAAGTCGTAGATCATGGAACGATCGTGTTTAAGGCTGCATATAAAATTGAGTTGCCAGAAGTGAGCGCGGACGATGCCAGCGCATTAATGGCAGAGTTAGGCTTGTTGGGGGCAATTTCGCGTGGGGAGGCGCACGAGGGTAAAGTTGTACTGCACTTGAGGACAAATGAGGGTAAAGACGACATCATTTCGATATGCTCGTTTATTCTGAATCCTGACTGCTTATCAATTACCGAAGAGCCATTACCTGGGCAGGTTGATGCGGTTCCTGCAGCGCTTTCGGAAGATGAGTTGGGGTATGGCTTTTTCGAGCCAATCGAGTCCATGTTTCCTCCAATCGAAGGTGAGTCAGAGAAAAAAAATAAAGCGGTCAACGTGGTTTCTACAGCCGCAAGTGCCGCCATCCCAGTTGTCGCCGATAAAAAACTGACTCCCAAAAAAGAGCATGAAAAAATACCGACGTCGGAATCTTCAACGATTCGGGTTGGGATAGAAAAGGTTGACCAATTAATTAATCTGATTGGTGAACTTGTAATTACTCAGGCAATGTTAGAGCAACGTACGCAAGATTTAGATCCGATTGCGAATGAGCGGTTACTTAACAGTGTGGCGCACCTGACGCGTAATACGCGTGATTTGCAAGAAGCGGTAATGTCAATTCGCATGATGCCGATGGATTATGTATTTTCGCGTTTTCCGCGCATGGTACGAGATTTGGCTACAAAGCTTGGTAAGAAAGTTGAATTTATCACTTACGGGGCATCAACAGAACTCGATAAAGGTTTGATTGAGCGAATTGTTGATCCATTAACGCATTTGGTACGCAATAGTATCGATCACGGAATTGAAATTCCTGCTCTTCGTAAGGAAGCAGGGAAGAGCGAAACGGGTCAATTGTCTTTGTCTGCAGTTCATCAAGGTGGAAATATTGTCATTGAGGTGAGCGATGATGGCGGTGGCTTGCATAGAGATAAAATTCTTGCAAAAGCACGTCAAAATGGGTTGACTGCGCCAGATTCTATGACTGATCCAGAGGTTTGGCAGCTCATTTTTGCGCCTGGATTTTCGACCGCAGAAATTGTGACCGATGTTTCTGGGCGCGGTGTTGGAATGGATGTCGTGAAGCGTAACATTACCGCCATGGGTGGCGTAGTCGATATTCGTTCCGCTAAAGGATTTGGAACAACAATTGTTATTTCACTTCCTTTAACCCTGGCGATCCTTGATGGCATGTCTATTAAGCTCGGAGAGGAAATCTACATCTTGCCATTAGGTTTCGTGGTTGAGTCAATGCAGCCTGCTCGAGAAGACGTTAAAGAAGTCAATGGCAGGGGGAAAGTAATTAAGGTTCGTGACGAATACTTGCCGCTGGTTCCGCTTTATCAGCGTTTTGATCTTGAGCCTAAATTTTTGGATCCATCGGATGGCATTGTCGTTATCGTTGAGGTCGACGGCAAGAAAGCAGCGTTATTTGTTGATGATCTGGTAGGCCAGCAACAAGTGGTGGTGAAAAACATCGAATCAAATTACAAAAAGATCCCAGGTATATCAGGTGCGACAATTTTAGGTGATGGCGGTGTTGCATTTATTCTTGATGTATCAGCACTCCTAAGATCAGTTAAATAGCACTGTATCGGCAAATTAATTTATACGAAGGACAAGAAATGGCGCAAGCTCCACAATCTTTAAATGATCAAAATCCGCAAAATGGCCGCTTGGAAACGGATATTTCAGGTCATGAATTTCTCGCATTTACTTTGGGGAATGAAGAGTATGGCATTGATATTTTGAAGGTTCAGGAAATTCGTGGTTATGAAGCTGTAACACGAATTGCCAATGCACCTGAATTCTTAAAAGGTGTAATTAACCTGCGTGGGATTATTGTTCCTGTGGTTGATATGCGTATTAAATTCAACTTAGGTAGTCCTACCTATGATCAATTTACCGTAGTGATCATTCTAAATATTGAAGGGCGTATCGTGGGCATGGTTGTTGATAGTGTCTCTGATGTTACAACTCTGCTTCCTGAGCAAGTTCGCCCATCTCCGGAAATGGGGACAACTTTTAATACTGAGTTTTTGATTGGATTGGGAACCTTAGAAGATAGGATGCTGATCCTGGTGGATATTGACAAGCTCATGTCAAGTCCAGAGATGGGATTGGTTGATCACGCTTCATAGCTGATCATTTCCAGCGTTTTATTTGTTTTTGCTGAAATAAGTTCCATTCATGGAGAAAAGTGTATGAACCTACGCAAACTTAAAATTGGTACCCGATTAGGAGTTGGCTTCGCACTGATCCTTTTAGGTATTGTTGTTGTCATGCTTTTTGTGAATGCAATGAACTCCTCGAATCGGAAAGACGTCGAAGAAAATCTGAGTTTGGCAAGTCGAAAACAAGCGTTAGCTAATTCAATGAAAAGCTCGTTATATGAAGCTGGTATTGCAATGCGTAATATTGGTATTCAATCCGATGTTGGCGAAATGCAGAAAGAAGAAGCCAAAGTCAGAGCGCAGCGGAAAGCCTATGACGATGCGAAGGATAAGATATCTTTGCTCGGACTGACGGACGAAGAAAAATCGATTTTGAACGACGTCGCAAAGTTAGATAAAGAGAGCGAGCAGCCATTCAAAAATGCGGTCGGTCAGGCGTTAGCGTTTAATGGCGAAGGGGCGGTAAAAATTATTACCTCGGTTTTGGAACCTTTGAGTACGAAATCCATTGCTGCGATTAATAAACTCGTTGAATTGCAGGATGCGAAATCAAAAAGCGTATTTGAATCATCCGCCCAAACCAGTGCAAAGCTTACTTATAGCTTGTATTTTATTTTGCTCTGCGCGCTTGGTGTCGGTGCTTTTTTCGCGTGGATATTGACGAATAGTATTACCAAGCCACTTTCGGAGGCGTTGGAATTAGCGGAAACCGTTGCAAGCGGTGATTTGCGAAGTCAAGTCATCGTCGAGGGAAGCGATGAAGTTTCTTCGTTGCTCGCGGCGCTGAAAAATATGAATGATAGTCTGGCCTCAACAGTTGGCCAGGTGCGTACGGGTACCGAGACAATTACGGTTGCGTCGCAGGAAATTGCCTATGGGAATGCGGATTTGTCGAGCCGGACTGAATCGCAGGCAAGTTCTTTGGAAGAAACCGCCAGTTCAATGGAAGAACTGACCAGTACTGTTCGTCAAAATGCGGACAATGCACGCCAGGCAAACCAACTTGTTGTATCTGCTTCGAGTGTTGCCGTTAAGGGGGGGGCGGTTGTGGGGCAAGTTGTTAGTACTATGGGATCGATCAAAGAAAGTTCTCGAAAAATAGTGGATATTATTGGCGTCATTGATGGCATTGCGTTTCAGACCAATATTTTGGCCTTAAATGCTGCTGTCGAAGCGGCGAGAGCTGGTGAGCAAGGCAGGGGGTTTGCTGTTGTTGCCGCCGAAGTACGGAATTTAGCCCAGCGCAGCGCCAGCGCCGCAAAAGAAATTAAATCACTGATTGGTGATTCAGTCGATAAAGTCGATCAGGGAAGTAGATTGGTTGACGAAGCGGGCAAAACAATGGACGAAATTGTGACCAGCGTTCAACACGTCGCCGATATTATGAGTGAAATTACCGCCGCAAGTCAGGAACAAAGTGCTGGTATCGAGCAGGTTAATCTCGCCATTACACAGATGGATGAAATGACGCAACAAAACGCGGCGCTGGTTGAGCAAGCAGCCGCAGCAGCAGAAAGTATGGAAGAGCAGGCGATTGCTTTAGGGCAAGCAGTTAGTGTATTTAAATTAGCGGGAAGCACTCAATTCAAAGCTTCAAATGCACCAACGAGATGCCATAATTTGAAAAGTACTGTAAAAATGCAGCCAAAAGCGCTGAGTTCTACTTCTGCAAAGTCAAATCCAACTCAAATTAAGCCAAACTCAAGCAGCGATGATGCGGACGCTTGGGAAGAGTTTTAATCGGTGATGGAACGTTGGGTTCGTGGTGTTCATGTGTTTGAATCGAAGTTAATGTGTTTTTTGGTTTTGCTTAAGGATGAAAATGGCAGCGAAAGAAAGGCTTGAGGGATCGAAAGAGTTTGATTTTCATGCGCGAGATTTTGATCGTGTTCGAGACCTCATCTATAAGCGAGCTGGAATTTCACTTGCGGATAGCAAGCAGGAAATGGTGTATAGCCGATTAGCCAGGCGCTTGCGCGCTACAGGGATGAACTCGTTTTCAGATTATCTGAATACATTAGAGCGCGATCATGATAGCCAGGAGTGGGAAGCATTTACTAATGCATTAACGACCAATTTAACTTCTTTTTTTCGTGAAGAGCATCATTTTCCTATTTTGGCGGAGCACGTTCAAAAGAAAAAAGAGCAGATTCAGATTTGGTGTTCCGCGAGTTCCACAGGTGAGGAGCCATATTCAATTGCGATGACACTTTGTGAGGCGTTTGGAAGCTTGCGCCCACCTGCGCAGATCATTGCAACAGATATCGATACGAATGTTTTAAATACCGCTTCCCGGGGTGTTTACAATATCGATAGAATTGAAAAATTATCTTCTGAGCGTGTGAAAAAGTTTTTTCTTAAAGGTACAGGGGCGCAAGACGGTTTAGTTCGTGTCAGACAGGAATTAAGAGACATGATCACCTTTAAGCAACTCAATTTACTCGACGATAGTTGGGCTCTAAAAGGGGCTTTCGATGCGATATTTTGTCGTAATGTAATGATTTATTTTGATAAGCCAACGCAAGGAGCAATATTGAAGAAATTTGTTCCATTGATGAAGCCTGACGGTCTTTTATTTGCAGGGCATTCAGAAAACTTTCTGTACGTGTCAGATGATTTTAAGTTGCGCGGAAAAACCGTCTATGAACTTTCTACTTTGCGCTCTGCGAGCGGAAAGATTGCCGGAAGCCAATCGCACAAAGGTAGCCTATGAGCCAATTAAGTGAGGAGCACTTTGCAACGAATGTCTATTACGACAGGACATTTGATTGCGATGCTGCCAAAATTTTGCCTGGTGAATTTTACTTCACGAATAAAGACATGTTGATTGTCACGGTCTTGGGCTCGTGTGTGTCAGCATGTATTCGAGATCGTGTTTCTGGTGTCGGAGGAATGAATCATTTCATGCTTCCCGATACTGGCGGTGATGCAGATAATCCTGTCTCCGCGTCAATGCGTTATGGAACTTATGCGATGGAAGTATTAATCAATGAGCTTCTGAAAGCTGGTGCTAAACGCGAAAATATGGAGGCTAAGGTTTTCGGAGGGGGGAATGTGTTGCGTGGTTTTACTGCAATCAACGTTGGAGAGCGCAACGCAAGATTTGTACTTGATTACCTAAAAGCTGAACGCATGCGGGTAATTGCGGAAGATCTTAATGATATATATCCACGAAAAGTATATTTTTTCCCGAAAACAGGGAAAGTATTGGTAAAAAAACTTAAAGTTGAACATAACGATACTCTCAAACGACGTGAGCAGGATTATGCGAGCCGACTCAAATCTACATCAGTAGGCGGTGATGTGGACTTGTTTTAAGTTGCATATAAAGTAGAAATAGTTGTAATTGCCGTAGCGGATAATTCAGCTAGCATGCTTGAGACTACGAGGTTTTGATGAAGAAGATAAAAGTATTAATTGTCGATGATTCAGCACTCATACGAAGTGTGATGAACGAAATTATTGGTAGTCAAGCAGATATGGAAGTTGTCGGTGTGGCACCCGATCCACTAGTGGCGCGCGAACTGATAAAGCAAACGAATCCTGATGTTCTGACTTTGGATGTTGAAATGCCAAAAATGGACGGGCTGGATTTTTTAGAGCGATTAATGCGCCTGCGACCAATGCCAGTGATTATGGTGTCGTCGTTGACTGAGCGTGGTTCCGAAATTACAATGCGCGCACTCGAGTTAGGTGCCGTTGATTTTGTAACTAAGCCAAAATTATCAATACAAAGCGGAATGCTTGATTATGCGGAGCTCATTACCGATAAGATTAGAGTTGCTTCAAAGGCAAAAATTCGTCCGAGAATACTGAGCGTTGCTGGGCAGCCGAAAACGTCACAAGATTCATTGCCTTTAGTACGAAATCCTTTGACCAGTAGTGAGAAACTCATCATTATTGGGGCGTCGACCGGTGGTACTGAAGCAATTAAAAATTTTCTTGTACAGATGCCATCCGATTGTCCGGGGATTTTAATCACGCAGCATATGCCTGAAGGGTTCACCCGGTCTTTTGCCAAGCGTCTTGATGGGCTCTGCAAAATTGCTGTGTCAGAAGCGGCTGGCGGTGAACGTGTGTTACCTGGTCATGCATACATTGCGCCTGGACATTCCCACCTCTTGTTAGGTCGTAGTGGTGCAAACTATGTAACACAGCTGGATGCTGGTGAACCTGTCAATCGTCATAGACCATCTGTTGACGTGTTATTCAGATCTGCTGCAAATTGTGCTGGTAAAAATGCTGTGGGTGTGATTTTGACCGGAATGGGTAAAGATGGCGCTTTAGGTATGTTGGAAATGAAAAATGCGGGCGCTTATAATTTTGCCCAAGATGAAGCAAGTTGTGTCGTATTTGGAATGCCTAGGGAGGCAATTGCTGCAGGTGCTACGCATGAAGTTGCCTCTTTGAATGACTTGCCTGCTAAGGTGTTACATTACCTTGCATCACAAGGAAGCCGTGCTTTAAGGGTTTAAAATAGAAGAAATGATGCTTTGCTGCAATTTCAACACCTTTTAAACTTAATTTGACCGATAATACTAACAACTGTAATTAAAGAAATAGTGGAGTAATTCATGGCTGATCAAAATCTGAAATTTTTAGTTGTAGATGACTTTTCTACCATGCGCCGCATCGTCAGAAATTTGCTCAAAGAATTGGGATATTCCAATGTTGATGAAGCAGAGGACGGCGCGATGGGCCTTGCTAAATTGAAAAATGGCGACTTTGATTTCGTCATTTCTGACTGGAATATGCCCAATATGGACGGATTGACGATGCTCCAGCATATACGAGCTGATCCAGCTTTGGCGAAATTGCCGGTACTAATGGTGACTGCTGAGGCAAAGAAAGAAAACATTATTGCTGCGGCGCAGGCCGGTGCTAATGGTTATGTCGTAAAACCTTTTACGGCTGCAACTCTCGATGAAAAGCTTTCTAAAATATTTGAAAAGCTGGGTAAAAGTACATAAAAATATAGGCAAAGTACTGGGGACAATATGAGTCAACATAATAATCAGACTACTCAACAAGAAGATCTCCTCTCCAGAGTTGGGCACATGACCAGGTTGTTGCATGATAGTTTGCGCGGTTTGGGGCTTGATAAATTACTGGAAAGAGCTGCGGAAGATATTCCTGATGCCAGAGATCGTTTGGATTATGTTGCTCGTATGTCAGAGCAGGCAGCGCAGCGTGTTTTAAATGCAACTGATCTTGCGATTCCCTTACAAGAGAAGTTGGATTTAGAAGCAAAGAAAATTAGCGCGTCCTTGCAAGTACTTTTATTGCAGCCAGCTTCCCAAGAAAAATATCAAGAGCAAACCAAAGAAGTGTTGGAATATCTGACCTTGGTCAGCAACCATAGTGCAGAGACCAAAGCCCATCTCATGGAAATTATGATGGCGCAAGATTTTCAGGACCTCACTGGTCAGGTAATTAAGAAAGTGACAGTTCTGGCGCAAAATCTTGAGCAGCAATTGGTGCAATTACTTATCGATTACTCTCCTGCTGATAAAAAAAAGGAAGTTGCCGATGGGCTTTTGAACGGTCCGCAAATCAATCCAGACGGAAAAACGGACGTTGTTGCTAATCAAAGTCAGGTGGATGATCTTTTGGATAGCTTAGGTTTCTAAGAATTTTAGAAGCGACGCCTAATATACAATTAGCAAAGTCGACATGATTGAAGATAATTTTATTTTACGAGAACCGTTACTTGATCCCAAACAAAAGGTCATTGGTTTTCAGTTTTCTTGGTTACAACGAGATCCAAGTGCCGATGTAAGTTTGCCCGATCTTGATCATTTGCTTGAATTTGTTGCTGGTCACCTTAATAATGATGAAAAAGGTTTTTTGCTTGGGGATAGCCTACTGTTTTTAGAGGCCGCACCGGAGCTACTTGCAGCTGAAGGATTAAAGTTATTCCCTCCCAAAAATACAGTCCTTATTTTGCACAAGAAGTATTTTGCAACCGAAGGAACCTTGGACGCTGTCAAAAGGCTGCGTCTATTAGGCTATGGAATATGCCTTCGAGGTGCTGAAGTCACGACCTTGGAACGGTCCTTTTTTGCGTATGTAACGCATATTGAAGTGAAGCTAAATGCATCCAATTTTGCCTCTCAGGCTAAGGTGTATGGAAGTTTAAAGCAGTCGTCTGTGAAGATGGTGGCGAGAAATGTTTCCACTTGGCAGGATTACGATGCGTGTTCTGCATTGGGTTTAGACAGTTTTGTTGGTAAATTGCACTTAACGCCAAGACCAAGTTCAGCGCCTAAAACGTTGAATTCATCGCAAACGACTATTTTGCAATTAATGGAAATGGTACGGAAAAATGCTGACATCCAACAGTTAGAGCTGGTTGTCAAGCGAGATCCTACATTAGCGTATAAACTACTGCGTTATATTAATTCTGCTGGGTTTGGATTGAGAACTGAAGTTCAGTCTCTAAAGCATGCGGTTCAGATGTTGGGTTATAGCCCTCTGTATCGATGGCTCACGGTGTTACTTGCTACCGCAAGTACAAGTGGGTACTCTCCCGTGTTGTTGGAAACTGCAATTGTCCGTGGGCGTTTTGCCGAAATTCTTGGGCAAATGAAAATGTCCAAAGTGGAGGCTGAAAATTTGTTTGTGGCAGGCATGTTCTCTTTGCTTGATAGGTTGTTGGGTTTGCCAATGCAAGATGTGTTGGCATCTATTCAACTTCCGGAAGTGGTAACGGAAGCATTGATTTCCAGAAGCGGTTTGTATGGACCGTATCTTGCGCTTGCTGAAGCGTGTGAATTGAATAGTTCGTTGGTGGGCTCACTTGCTGAATCCGTTAAAATATCTTCTGAAGATTTAAATGCTGCGCACTTGGCAGCCTTGGTTTGGGCGAAAAATATCGTGGCGGCGTAATTAATTCGGATACGTTATGATGGCAAGCCTTGGCGCTTGCCATTTTTTTATTGCGATTTACATATGTAAAATATATTTTTGATTGTTTTCAGCGCGAGTTGAGACGTCAAGAGTAGATACTTTTAATTATTATTTGAATGCAAACAGTAAAAACAGTGCGATTTCCTGAAATACCCAACTGGTTAGTGTGGGTTGTCGCCGTTTATTTCGTTGGATTTGGACTGGGTAGTTATGCGGTCCTTGATAATAACGAAGGTTTGTACGCAGAAATATCGAGAGAAATGCTCCGCTCCGGCGATTGGACGCATTGGATTATTCCTCGGCTAAATGGCCTCTCGTATATGGAAAAGCCTCCTTTGCTCTATTGGCTAACTGCTTTAATGTTTGCTTTATTTGGCGAGGGGGAATGGGTAGTCAGACTCGTTCCAGCACTGTCATGCTTAGGGTGTGTTGGTTTCATTTTGTGGTTTTCCAGAAAGATAAACCGAGGTGCAGCTGGTCGTTTTGCTGCGATTGTTTTTGTTTCTGGCTTAGGCGTGACCGCGATGGCTCGCACGCTGATGTTCGACATGTTGCTGACAGTATTTCTAACTGGTTCAGTGATGTTCGGTTATTTATTCCTGAATACGAAGCAAAAGTCTTACTTGTATCGCTCTATGGCAATGCTGGCGTTGGCATTGTTGGCAAAGGGATTTGTTTCGATTATCCTGTTCGTTGCCATTATCGGTGCTTATATTTTAATCAGTTCCACGTCAATCTCCGACTTTTTTTCACGCTTAGGTTTATGGTTTAATTGGCGTGGAATCTTGGTTTTTATCTTGATTTCTGCTCCTTGGCATATTGCCGCCATTCTTACAGAGCCTATTTTTGCGTGGTTTTATTTTATCAATGAGCACTTATTGCGCTTTTTGGGAAAACGTGAGCCGCATGACTATTATGCTGGTGCTTGGTGGTATTACATTCCTCGGGTAATTCTGTTTCTTTTTCCATGGTCTTTGCTCCTGCCAAGTTTGTTATTTGCCAAATCAAAAAAACTAAGTGATAAGAATCTGCATCTGTTTTTTTTGATGGCGTGGTTGATGCCCGTGCTTTTTTTCTCTATTTCAAGCGCTAAGGCAAATTATTATTTGGTCGCTGTGATGCCTTTGGCTGCTATGCAACTCGCGTTTATTGTTGAGGATAAACTTAATGCTGGATCATTCCGAATCTTATTTCCGGGAATATTGTTAAGCAGTTTTTTTGCTGCCGGCATTTGGTGGGTTTTATCAACTCAGCATGAAGGTATGAATGAACTCGTCATCGCAGGAATTCCTGCTGCCAAGTTTTGTTTGTATAGTCTGATAGTGCTGTTAATTTCTGCTTGTGCAAGTATGCTCTTGGCTTATCGAATGAAAAATGTGGGTATCTTTGCCTATCTTTTGCTGCCCGTCGTAATTTTACCAATCTTGCTTCAAACGCTGGTCGAGATGAATGATTTTAATTCAACTAAGGCTGCTGTTGAACTTGTTCAACGTGAATTTCCTAGTGATGAGGTTGTATTGTTTCAAGTTTTTGAGCAACAATCTTCGTTGCCATTTTACTTAAAGCAGCCAGTTAAAATTGTCGAAAGCCATAGTAGCGATTTGTTTTGGGGAAATAAATTACATAAGAATAATATTGTGATTGATGACGCCGTATTTGCAAATTTAGCTGATAAGTCAAAAATATCATTATTGGTAATAAAGCAAAATTTAGCTGAATTTAAACAAAAAAGTTACGCAGGCAAATTCAAACTCGTTGCCCAGCGTGGGAATACCTCCATTTTTTCAAATTAAGTCTCGCATTTATGATAATTTAATTCGCTCTATTCTGGAGTGAGGCAAGTCATCAAGGTATAATCACGTTTTTCTCGTCCAACCTGCGATAGTTAGAGAGAAACTGTCTCGCTATTGCCCAATACCTCTCACGCCATGTTGATATTGCCAGGCTCTAACGCCCTGTCTGCTTTTCGTACCTCCAATCTTCTTAACCGTTTGCAAGAAGTTGATGCCAATATTGTTGGCGTCACTGCAAGATATCAACATTTTGTTGATGTTAGCTCTACTCTCCAAGAAACTGAAATTGATCGCTTGAAAGCGCTGCTGGTCTATGGCGAATCATTCAGCGGAACCGAGGAGGGCGCGACTTTTGTCGTGATCCCGCGACTCGGTACTATTTCTCCGTGGGCGAGTAAGGCGACTGAAATTGCTCTCAACTGCGGTATGCCTCAGATTCGCAGGATTGAGCGTGGTGTCAGTTATTTTGTGCAAATGAAAACCGGCTTTTTGGGTGGTACGAAGGAACTCAAGCAAGCAAACCGTGATGCGGTGACTGCATTGTTGCATGATCGAATGACAGAAATGGTCTTGTCGCATACCAATGAAGCACAGGCATTGTTCAGCACGTTGGAAGCTAAGCCATTGGCATTTGTCGATATTCTGGCTGGCGGAAAAGAGGCCTTGCTCGAAGCGAACACGACATTAGGTCTTGCATTGTCGGATGATGAAATCGACTATCTGGTTGACGCATTCAATGCAGCCAAACGAAATCCTACCGACGTTGAGTTGATGATGTTCGCACAGGCCAATAGCGAACATTGCCGTCACAAAATTTTCAATGCAGACTGGACTATAGACGGCGTCACTCAAGACAAGTCTTTGTTCAAGATGATTAAAAATACCCACGAATTGCATCCGCAAGGGACGGTGGTAGCATATAGCGACAACTCATCGATTATCGAAGGTGCGACGGTTCAACGTTTTTATCCAAAGAACGTTGAGCAGGGTAATGTGTATCAGGCAGCTGAAGAATTGACTCACATTCTGATGAAAGTAGAGACGCATAATCACCCGACTGCGATTTCCCCTTTCCCTGGTGCGTCAACTGGTGCCGGTGGCGAAATACGTGATGAGGGTGCAACAGGTCGTGGTGCAAAGCCAAAGGCAGGCTTGTGCGGCTTTACTGTATCCAATTTGCAAATTCCTGGTCATGTACAAGCTTGGGAAAATGCCAGCGATTGTAATACTGGCGAAAAATCTGCTGAGGTATATGGCAAGCCAGATCGCATCGCATCTGCTTTGCAAATCATGGTCGATGGCCCATTAGGTGGCGCGGCATTTAATAACGAATTTGGTCGTCCAAACCTGGGCGGTTATTTCCGTACCTACGAGCAAAATGTCGCCGGTACTGTTTATGGCTATCACAAACCGATTATGATCGCTGGTGGTATCGGTAATATCTCTGCCAAGCACACACTCAAAAATGATTTACCGGTCGGCAGTCTGTTGATACAACTTGGTGGTCCAGGCATGCGCATAGGTATGGGCGGTAGCGCTGCCTCATCGATGGCAACAGGCACCAACACGGCAGATCTTGATTTTGACTCGGTACAACGTGGTAATCCTGAGATGGAACGTCGCGCACAAGAGGTGATTAACTCCTGCTGGCAAATGGGTGATGACAATCCTATCTTGTCGATTCATGACGTCGGTGCTGGTGGCTTGTCGAATGCATTTCCAGAAATTACAAATGATGCCAAACGTGGCGCGATTTTTGACTTGCGTAAAATTCATCTTGAAGAAAGCGGTATGGCTCCAAAAGAGATTTGGAGTAATGAATCTCAAGAACGCTACGTCATGGCTATCGCGCCGGAAAGTCTGGAATTATTCCGTAGTTTCTGCGAGCGTGAGCGTTGTCCATTTGCAGTGGTTGGTACGGCTACCGAAGAGCGCCAATTGAAGGTTATTGATCCTGAGCATAACAATTCTCCGGTTGATATGCCAATGAATGTATTGTTGGGCAAACCACCTAAGATGCATCGTATCGTTGAGCGCGTTGAAAAAACATTTGCGCCTTTGGATTTGACTGGTATCGATTTGCGTGACGCTGCGCATCGCATTCTGAGCTTACCAACTGTTGCCGATAAGTCTTTCTTGATTACGATTGGTGATCGTAGTGTTGGCGCAACCACCGTGCGTGATCAGATGGTTGGTCCATGGCAAGTGCCTGTTGCTGATTGCGCAGTCACTACCATGAGTTTTGAAGGCTATCTGGGTGAAGCAATGTCCATGGGTGAGCGCACTCCGTTGGCAGTCATTGATGCCCCGGCATCTGGTCGTATGGCTGTGGGTGAGGCAATTACCAACATCGCAGCAGCACCGATCAATGAAATTTCAGATATCAAACTCTCCGCCAACTGGATGGCTGCGTGTGGCCAACCAGGGCAAGATGCAGCGCTGTTTGATACAGTGAAAGCAGTCGGTATGGAATTGTGCCCGGCGCTGGGTATTAGTATTCCAGTCGGTAAAGACTCTTTATCCATGCGTACTACATGGAAAGAAGATGATCAGAATAAATCGGTCATGTCACCGGTATCGTTGATCATTTCTGGTTTTGCTCCTGTGTACGATGTTCGCAAAACACTGACACCACAAATTCGTCTCGATCAAGGCGATACGAGCCTGATTCTGATTGATCTTGGCCGCGGTAAAAACCGTCTCGGTGCATCTTGCTTTACGCAAGTAATGCAAGCAATCGGTGATCAAGCACCTGATGTGGAAGGCGCAGAAGACTTGAAAGCCTTCTTCGCAGCGATTCAACAATTAAATCGTGAAAATAAAGTCTTGGCGTATCACGATCGTTCAGATGGTGGCTTGTTTGCGACGCTGTGTGAAATGGCATTCGCTGGCCGTGCAGGCCTGTCGATTAACCTCGATATCCTGACAATGGAAGCAGAGCACGCGGCAGATCAGGGTGATGCTAAAAATTGGGCAGGGCAGGTCGCTGAACGTCGCAATGATCTGACCTTGCGCGCATTGTTCAATGAGGAGCTCGGTGCTGTGATTCAGGTTCGTACTGAACAACGTTCTGAAGTCATGGATGTATTGCGTGCACATAATTTAGGTGCATGTAGCCACATCATCGGCAAAGCACACCAGGGCGACAATATAGGCTTCATGCGCGATGCCAAAGAAATCTTTACTGAGGCACGGTCTTCATTGCATCAAATCTGGAGTAAAACCAGCTGGCAGATCGCACGTATGCGTGACAACCCCGCTTGTGCAGATGCAGAGTATGCACGCATTTTAGACGTGCAAGATCCAGGTATGCAGCCAAAGATCAGCTTTGATATGCAAGCGGACGTAGCAGCACCATACATTGCAACTGGCGTGCGTCCAAAAGTGGCAATCCTGCGCGAGCAGGGCGTCAATTCCCACATTGAGACTGCCTATGTGATGCATAAGTCAGGATTTGAATCCGTTGACGTCCACATGAGCGATTTGATTGCCGGACGTGTTAAATTGGCGGACTTTAAAGGCTTAATCGCCGTTGGAGGTTTCTCTTACGGCGACGTATTGGGCGCAGGTGAAGGCTGGGCTAAAACCATTTTGTTTAACAGCATGATGTCTGAACAGTTCTCAGCGTTCTTCCATCGCAACGATACCTTTGGTCTGGGCATCTGTAACGGATGTCAGATGATGAGTAACTTAAAGTCGATTATTCCTGGCGCAGAAGCATGGCCTAAATTTACCCGCAACAAATCGGAACAATTTGAAGCCCGCTTTGCGATGGTGGAAGTGCTGGAATCAAATTCCATTTTGTTCGACGGTATGGTGGGTACGCAGACACCAATCGCCGTGGCACACGGTGAAGGCTTTGCTGATTTCTCAACCACTGGTGACATCACTAAAGTGCAAGCCGCAATGCGTTTTGTCGATCATCGTGGACAAGCAACAGAGGCGTATCCATACAACCCGAACGGTTCTCCGCAAGGTATCACGTCGGTCACCAACGCAGATGGTCGCTTCACAGTCATGATGCCGCACGCTGAACGCGTATTCCGCTCAGCTATCCATTCATGGCATCCAGATGACTGGGCAGAAGACTCACCTTGGATGCGCGTGTTCCGCAATGCGCGTAAGTGGGTGGCTTAACGCTTTAGATTTTCAAAATATGAAAAAAATGCTCTCATATATATGCGATATATATGAGATATATATGCGATCTATGTGCGAGAGCTTTTTTTATGTGGAATGCCCCGATACGAATTAAAACCGAATTCACTGCACTTGCGTTTACAACCCAGCTGACTTCTGAATTGCCAGCACTGTACCTTTCATTTGATGGATATTGAGTACCCGTCAGTAGGCCGAACTCCATGATGTACGTGAAACAAATCAGTAGGGTCGTATTGATTTTTTACTGCTTGAAGCCGAGGAAAATTCTCTCCCCAGGCTGCGGTCGCAATGTCTGGGTGAAAATAATTGGATTCATTCAGATAACTACCTGCGTCTGGAGCTAGCTGACGGAATTTTTGAGCAACCCGGGCTACTTTGTCCCGATCTGAGTGACCGTCAATGATTTGTTTCTCGGTCAGTTTAGCGGTAACTTCATTTCCTGGTAGCGGCACTTGTCCATCGGCTACAATCATTAATGCAAACGCAGTTAAGGATTGTGGATTGACAGGCGTGTCATTGCACAATGCCAGCATGGATTCACCAAGACCAGCCAATCCCTTATTGAGATGAAGTTCGAACGAATGGAAATTTGAAGCAGCCGCAAATGTGCTTGCCAGCTCCAGAATTTTCTCTTGCTTGAGGAGTCTCATATCTAGCCAGAGAGACTCGTATGCAGTCCAGACTAATCCGGCCTGTTCGCCATCGCCAGTCCAGAAAACAGATTTGTTGAGCCCATCGCGAGTCTCACCTATTGAAAGTGCTCCAGGGAATTGCTGGTTGATAACTTGAGAGTTCCAGAGATCTTTTGATGGTACGCTGCTAGTGAACAATGGCGTGAGAATCTCATACTGATCTGAATATTGCTCGATTGTGTTAACGAGTGGTTGCCAGATGTCCCTCGCTTGTGTCTCACTTATTCCTTGAAACATTGTCTCAACCGAGATGATTCTATCTGGCATGAAAACGATTTTTTCACCCCAATAGGGTGTAAGAAGTTGCTCTCGAATCAGTTGCAACACGTACGTACTGGCTTCTTCCATTTTTTGGTCAGATTTAGCCTGAAATTTGAAGCGCACCACACCGAAGCGTTCTGGCAAATCGTGCGTGCGTAGGGTTACTCTTGTCAGTACACCAAATGTGCCGCCTCCACCACCCTTAATTGCCCAGAATAATTCAGGATCACGATATGGATTAACGATCCGGATTTGCCCGTCGGCCGTCACTATCTCGGCTTCCAGAAGATTAGACGCAACCGTGCCGAAGCCTTTGGAAAAGCTGCCAAATCCTCCGCCTTGTAACATGCCCCCAACGCCAACTGTGGTGCATCCTCCTCCTTGAACATAACGTCCCCGTTTTGCAATAACCTCTGCGTAAACTTCACCCCATGTGCAGCCACTGCCGACATGAACTACATGTTGTGGCTGATCTGAATCCGGTGCACCTGCCGGACGAAAATTCACCTGCATTTTGATATCTCGCATGCCAGCGGTCCACAGAACAACGGATTCTGCTTTGCATGATTGTCCAAAATAGCTATGTGCTCCACCCCGTATGGCGATGGGTAACTTGGAGGCGATGGCAAACCGTATGCCATGAACAATGTCCTGAGGTGATTTGGCTTTTACAAACCACCGTCCCAACTTCGGAGTCCATGCATCCAGCCAGCCTCCCATTTGCACGATCGATGGCTCACTTCCTCGAAATACTGGGTCCTTTAATCGACTAGACAAACCACTACTGAGTTTGAGGGGGGTAATAGGTTGTAGACGAGATCCAAGTCCATTCACGGCTGCACTTAGTTGTGATTCTTTCAAGTTGCTTGCTTGAGATAATTGCATAGGAAATTTAACCAGTTCCAAAGTCAGCAATATACGACCCAAGAAGTCGCGACGTGGTTTTGTTTTGTCTTGTGGTAATGTCATGTTAAATGTCTGATTTAATTATTCCATCGATTGGATGTAGTTTAAAGCTAAGCGGTTTTGGTTTGCCCTGACTTACAAATAACTTCGGTGGATCCCGGATATCAAAGATCTGAAAGAGTTACTTTTATAAAGTTTAGTGACAGAATTTAGTAATAAGTACTGTTTTGTGACCAAGTGATGGTATTGGGTGATGATTGATGGGACATAATCGTGACATTTATCTAACAAGGAACGTAAAGCTGACATGTCGCATCCAAATTTGGACTTATATTCACGCTATCAACCATATCGACATATTGTTGAGCCCACTTGCTGGGTCTTGTTTTTTTGCATACAGGCAATTTCGAACAGCCGTATTAGTTGGTTGGATCAGCTTCGCTTTGAGAGTCACGCAGAGTGGTGGGAACCTGTCGTTTGGGAATGGAGCAGTTGCATGGTCTTGCTCGCGCTGGTACCTATTGTAATTCTGGTTGAAAAAAGGTTTCCTCTCAGATGGGCAACACTACGTCCAAATCTCCTTTGGCATTTGCTAGTGAGTATCCCTTTTTCGTTGCTACATGTTGCTGCCATGGTTGGAATCCGCAAGCTTTTTTATTTTAGTCAGCATCGCGAATATGAGTTTTCTGACTGGTTACATGAATCCGGGTATGAATACCTGAAGGATATACATACCTATTTCTTCATATTGATTGCTGTTGCTTCGTACCGTTTGCTTATATTGCGCTGGCAAGGCGAGGCTAGTCTGCTACAAGAACCGGATATTGGAAAGCCTGTTGAACCGATCGAACGTCCGGAGCGTTTTTTGGTGCGCACCTTGGGAAAAGAATTCTTGTTGCCAGCAGCGGAAATTGAATGGATGCAGGCATGGGGTAATTATGTGAATCTTCATGTGCGAGGACATGACTATCCGTTAAGATCTACGATGGCGGGAATTGAACAGCGTGTCGACCCAAAAAGGTTTGTGCGGATCCATCGCAGTTATATCGCCAACGTTGATTTTATTAAGGAAATCGAACCTCAAGAAAGTGGGGATGCGAAGGCAGTGATGCGTGATGGCCATCAAATTCCTGTGAGCCGAAAATATCGTGATCAACTTAAGAAAGTTATGCGCAGTGCTTCTTGAACATTGCAGGCTAATTGAAATTCATCGGAAACGATTAAGAACTTATGTGCACGGCTTTTCCGTATAGCTACCAACTTATAAAGTCTGGCCTTTCAGCGGATAAAATCGATTTAAGAGAATGCTGCAAAGAGAATTCCGCCCGGCGCCGCAAATGAGTTGAGAATCGACAATGGATTATTTGAAGTCGAGAAAATGTCTTGAGCGCTGAAGCCAAAATATGAACTCCAGATTGGCCATGAAATAACAAAACCACATAAGCACGCTAGCGGTGTAATGGTATGGGCCCTCCGCAAAACGAGAGTTGTAGATATTGTCCATGCTGAAGAAAAGAAAAAAATTGGCAGTGCAAATGTAGACATTTCTAATATGGAGAGGGCTAGCGTTACATGCTGTTTCCCAAACCATGAAAAATACTGATTTGGAATAGCCAATGCTGACAAAATTCCTCCGATATAAATGGCTGCGTAAACCAGGAAGAATCCAGAGACTGCGGCTGCAAATGCAATAGGAAATTTTTTCATTCGTGACTCCAATTAATTGGGGCGTAAATACGACGATATGCCACTGGTAGATTAAAACTAACAATCACTGATGTGTAAAAATTGAGACTACGCAAAATGAAAGAGAAGGTTGCTCCTCCTCTTTCATTGCATTAATTAAGATTTACTATTGAGCATATCGACTTTAACTAAATTGTCATCCGGTTTTCTGTCGATGTATTTGTTATCCGGGTCGATGCCGGCTTTGGCTGGCTCGCCTTTGACAACGACGGTGAAAGACATGTTTTTGCGATCGATGTAGCGACGTTCCCGTAACAAGGGTTTGCCGTCTTTATCGTCGACGCCGATGTCTATCCATTCATGCAATGGCACTTCTTTTTCAGCGCCCAATTCGTCAGCCTTGAATTTGCCGGCTTCGATTTGCATGCTGACCTCATATCTGCCATCGCTCAGTGGTTTTGCGGATGCTGATAGCGCCCGGTTTTCAAACAAAATGATGGAATCAAATAGATCATCAATCAGTGATTGCTTGTCGGCAGGTGTTACTTTGCGAATGGCATCAACCAATACTTTACTGTTCGGATAGGGTGCGCCTTTTCCGCCATATTGGCTAATTACATCACGCAAAGCCTGATTGACTTTATCTTCGCCAATCTGATCCTGTAGCAGATACATGACAACGCTACCTTTGCGATAGTGCAGGTATTGTTGATTTTCGTTTAAAGCTAAAGGCAGCTCTTTTTTGCGCTCTTGGCCGCGCTCCATGAGGTAACGGTCTAATTCAAATTTCAGGAATCGGCGCATTTTGGCATCACCATATCGATGCTTCATCACCATCAGGGCTGAATATTGTGCCAGCGTTTCTGAAAGCACGGTAGCCCCTTGCGTATTCCCGGCAAGAACCTGATGTGCCCACCATTGATGTGCGACCTCATGAGCGGTGACATAAAACGGATAATCCAGATCTTTGGGATCGTTGTCGTCCACTTTGGCGATAAAGCCTATTGATTCAGAAAACGGAATCGTATTGGGAAAGGCTTGGGCAAAACGCTCATACCTTGGGAACTCGATAATCCTGACCATTTTGTGTTGGTAAGGGCTAAAGTTTTTGGTGTAATAGTCGAGCGATTCCTGGACGCCGGTAATCATACGATCGAGGTTGTATTCGTGGCCTTTTTGGTAATCGATTTCGATGGCAACATCATTCCATTGTGCTTTTTTAACCTCGTATTTTCCTGATTGGAAGGCGTAGAAATTCCAGATAGGTTTTTCAAGACTGTAGTGGAAGTAGCGGCGACCATCTTTGATCCATTCACGGTCGAATTTGCCAGGCGCGATCGCCATCTGATCAACGTTGGTTGAAACCACTGCATCAAAGTTGATCAGATCTGCATCGTTCGAGATATAGTTATTTTGAAGCGCTTTGACATCGTCACGTGCCGCCATACGCTCCTTCTCTTTTAAACCTAGCTTACGTCGATCCTTGTCTTCTGTCAGTTCTGCAACTGCTTGATAGCCGATGTGCGGCATTAACTGGCTATTGAAGAATGTACCGTTGTAGAGCACGGTTTTACTTTGGCTCATGCCGAGAAACGTCTTTGGATCAACAGTGAGTTCAAAATGGAGTGCCATTTTTTCACCGGCTTGCAACGGCTGTTTTAGCATATAGCTATAAAAACCATGGACGCTATCATTGATCTTTGCAAGGCTTTCTCTATCGAATTTGAAGGCGTTAATTTTGAGGTCGTCATACTCAGTAATAAATATCTCGTTAATTGCAACGTTGCTGCGATTGGTTAAGACATAATCACCGCTGATATGTACGCTGCGCACGTCCGGAAAAATATCGACATTCATTTTCACATCGGTAATACGAGGCTGCGGTAGTGCTTCGAATTGCTTGTATTGTTTTTCGTAATTCGCTTGATCTGTTTGTTTGTCAAAGGTGCTTTTGTAGGTATTCAGAATGTTATAGAAGTAAAAGAGAATGCTTCCTGCGCCGACAAAACAGATGGCGCCAATAGTTGCGATGATGCTGGTTGTGCTACTGGAATTTAATTTGGCGAGACGAACGCGACCACGCCAGTCGGTGGTGGTTCCACGGACCCAGAATAACATCGAAGCCGCGACCAAAATTAGTGCTACACCAGCCCAATAGATTTCGCTCCAACGTACTCGTGGCAGGAAGTGACCATAACCGTTGATTGCGGAATAAGTCACGCTTGGCGTGTTGCCATAGACTAGCATGGGATGCTCAAAACCCAAGCCTGGTAAGGATACTTGCGCCACGTAATAGGCAATCATCAAGAAATAACCAACGTATTTATTGTTGACGATAACTTGAATAGCCACGGCCAAGATGGCGACCAACATATAATCGGGCCACTGCAGCAAAAACAATTGGTAAAGATATTCTGCTATATCGTAATTGTGATATCCCTTGATGGTTTGGAACACGATGCCAAAAATCATCAGGACAAATAACAAGATACCTTGCAACAGAATGAGCGAACACAGCTTTGACAATAATGGCAATGCATTGGGAATAGGCAGAGTATCAAATAGCTGCGAAATTCTGGCATCACGTTCGCGCCATACCAATTCACCAGCATAAAACGTCGTAATGATCAGCATGAATAAAGCAAAGCTTCCACTCAATACTTCTAACACCGCGTAAGTAACCGGATACGTTGACGTACCAAACATTTTGGTAATAACGGGTGCCGTTGATGCCATAAATAGGATGCCACACAAGGCAATCGCTATGAAGTAAACATTTTTGATGGTTTCACGCAGATTTAATTTTGTTTGCGCAAAAAAGGTTTGCAATAAATTTAGTTTGGAAAAATGCGTATGCACCACCGGCACTTGTGTAACAGCAGGGGCAGCTTGAATGCCTTCTTTCTTTTGCTTGCCGTTGGCATTTGGCGCAGAAAAATTGAAGCGCCAGAAACACAGTCCCATCATGATTAAACCAAACGCGCTCCAAATAAGACGATTGGTCAGATAGATCCCACTTAAAGGAACTAGTCGGGTATTTTTGTCAGCGACACTCCAGTATTCGGTCAGATGACTAATTGCCCTTGACCCAAATGGATCAATTAAAGCCGCTAAGGTTTTATTGTCCAAATCACTGAGCAATGGGCCGGATGCTAAATAGCCTATAAGTAATACCACACTCGCAACATACACCGGTAACATGCGACGAAACAGGGCACCCATCGTAAAAAACAAAGCGCCAAAAATCAAAAAGTTTGGAATCAGAGAGTATGCGTAAGGCAAAATGTACGCCAACGGCTGATTCGGACCGACACGAACTGCTTCTATTCCAGGTAAATAGCAGCCTAGCCAGGCACCAAGTCCCACACTCGAAAAAATGGCGATTAATGTCAACAGAGCACCTAAGAAGCGCCCGGATAGATATTCAAATTTGTTAATCGGCGATGTGTAGAAGAAGTGCCAGATATTGCTTTCTGTATCTTGTTGAATGGCGCGACCCATCATTGCAGCAACGATCACCGTTCCAAAGAAGCCCAGAAACGTGATGGTCTGTGAAACCGAGGATGGCGCATTAATATATGTTTTGCCCCCAAAGCTCACCGTGGCGCCAGAAAATACCCCTCCTGCGGCAGCCATCCACAGCATAGCAAGCGAGAAAAACATCAAAAAATAGACGTAAGTAGATATGCTGCGGAATTTTTGCCGCAGCTCAAAGGACATAATAGCTAGCATAGTAATTCCTTAAGCGGCTTGAGCATGGGTGCTATGAGCTGCCGATGGTTCTGTGCCCAGCAGACCTGCCATGGCAGTGAAATATACATCTTCCAGATTGCCATGCGCTTGCGTAAATCCGCCTTCAGGTTGATGGTCAGCGTAGACGTGGATTAAAGTGCGACCTGATGTCAGGCGACTCGATATCACCTTGTAGTCTTGTTGAAATTGGACTAGCTCCGATTTTTCAATGAAGCGCTTCCAGATTTTGCCTTGAATTGCATCAATTAAGGGTAAAGGTTCGCCCTTCAAAATCACTTTGCCTTTGTTAATCACGGCCATGTTATTGCAAAGATCTGCGACGTCTTCGACGATGTGTGTCGATAAAATCACGATTTTATCGCTGCCAATATCAGACAGTAAATTATGAAAGCGCACTCGTTCTTCTGGATCTAGCCCTGCGGTTGGTTCGTCGACGATGATTAATTTTGGGTTGCCAATGAGTGCTTGTGCGATGCCAAACCGTTGGCGCATACCACCTGAAAAACCGCCGACATGCTTATTTTTGACGTTGTATAAATTGGTTTGATGTAATAGGCCATCCACGACTTCTTTGCGTTCTTTGCGGCTGTCGATACCTTTTAGCACGGCAAAATGCTCTAGCAGGTCATATGCGGTCACTTTGGGATAAAGACCGAAGTCTTGGGGTAAATAACCGAGAAGGCGACGAATATCATCTTTATGAGTGCGAATGTCGATGGCATCTAGCTGCGTAGTGCCGGAATCTGCATCTTGCAAGGTCGCCAGCGTGCGCATTAGCGTTGATTTGCCAGCGCCATTAGGCCCCAATAAACCAAACATGCCAGCTGGGATAGTTAATGTAATATCGTCTAATGCTTGTACGCCATTACTATATTGCTTGGAAAGATGTTCTATGCGAAGTTCCATGTCTCGTCCCTAATTGTTTTTTTGAAAAGAATTCTTATCATCCTGTCAGGGATTTTAAGATGTCAAGAATTTACCTTAAAGCAATGACAATTGTGCTATTTATCAGACGAAATCAAGTTTTTTGGGTATTAAACGCAAAAATATGGTGCTGGAACCTACCTTGATGCAGGCGTTGTGAAGAGTTGCAATGAGTTGCGAGGGGTTGCATAGGCAAAATTTGGTTTCAATTTAAGAAATGCCTGCACGACGACAATGCTTTGCGCTATAATTGCCGCTGGCGGGCCCCTGCGCATTGCGGCGTGGCCAATCTGGTCAGGTCGGGAACGAAGCAGCCACAGTCACTTACCACAAGTGCCGCAGATCAGGCTCGCCAACCTCCCAAATTCCTCGCGCTATGATCCTCGTTCGTTGTTTTTCTTGCTTCCTCTCAACGTTTCCGTGTTCTGTTTAACCCGAGACCTGTCGATTTTCTTTAGCAATTTCTGACTTACTTCAAACATTTGTTGAAAATTCTCATAGCCTACGCGCAAGTTCAGGGTTACATTTACTGAATAACATTGCTTTGGAGTACCAGTGGTCCATTATTTCATTGCTTAAAATTTATTAAAGGAGATTGCTATGTCATTATCACGTCGAAAATTTTGTCTCAGTGTGCCTGGTTTTCTATTGATTGCGCCGGTAAACGCCGGCGGTGACAGAGCAACTCCCAACGAAGCGATTGCAATGGTAAAAAAGGGTTTGGCTTACATTAAAGAGAATGGGAAAGAAAAAGCATTTTCTGAGTTTGCTAACAGGACCAACCAAGATTTTCATGATCGCGATTTATACCTGTTTGTTTATGACCTGAACGGCGTGAATCTGAGTCATGGTAACAATCCAAAAATGATTGGAAAACCGCTGATCGACTTAAAAGTCGGTGATAAATATGTCGTGAAAGAGATGATTGCAGTTGCTTTAAGTACGGGGAAGGGATGGGTTGACTACCAATGGCCAAATCCCGTTACCAAAGATCTCGAAATGAAATCATCATATGTAGAAAAAATAGATGATTATTTTGTCGGTTGTGGCATTTATAAATAGCGGTTTTGATGGCCTATGTAATGGTTTGATTCCGTTTTTAAGGCGCTGTTGGTGGTGAGTATTTCGAGATGATGGTAAGCCGTCAAAAATTTTGGGTGCAAGAAGCACGCATTGTTATGTTGAGTAAATTCGTCTTTAGTTCATCACCTCTGTAGAAGGTGATGAACTTCTTTTCCTTATTCATCCAATGATCAACCAATGATCAACCAATTTTCGCCTAAGTTGAATTTCACTCGTTTGTATTTCAATGGTCATAGTCGAAATCTTTCTTGGCCTACCTTGAAAAGAAGTAACCGAAATCAATAAAAACGTCATGTTGCAAATTAGAATTAGTGGGGACAAGCATGAAGAAAAAACGTAGAAATAACCAACGGGAAATGAGCATTTCAGTCTTAACCCAGCGTTTCATTTCTTTATTGTCTCGTCCATTGTTGCTCCTCGGATTGTCGCTCTCAATACCAGCTTTTTACTTGCTACTAGATGGTGGAACTGAAACACTGCGTTTCTACGGTCGCTTGAGCTACTGGGGTGCGGCGATTCTGATGACGATTGATACGTTTATTCAGTGGCGTAAAAACAGAATTGGTCAACATCGTAGCGGGAAAATGCTACTGGATGTGATCATTATTTGTGGATGCACAATTAGTGCCTTACCCAAGCCAAATGAATGGGGTATGGTCGAGTGGATATTGAGATTGGCGCTATGTGTCGTCATTCTGCTACGTATGGCGACCTTGGTATTGCGTTACATTACGCCTGGTCGTCTCGCTCAATTGATCGGATTGGCTGTGCTGATGTTGACATCCGCCGGGGCGGGCTTTTATTGGTTGGAACCGAATGTTGATAGTTATTCGAATGGTGTCTGGTTGGCTTTTACGACGGTAGCAACGGTTGGCTATGGAGATATTGTTCCCTCTACGCCAGCGTCTAAAATATTTGCAGTGTTTATCGTATTGTTTGGCTATGCAATGTTTTCGATTTTGACCGCCAATATTGCTGCTTTATTTGTTGGTAAAGAAGAGGCTGAAATGGAGCGCGAGTTACATCGTGATATCCGGGCCTTAAGCAGAGAAGTCGCTGCACTCAGGGAGGAATTGAAAAGCCGCGATGCTATTTATGCTAATTTAGTGGATCATTTTGGCTTAGCTGATACGGTAATACAGAGCGAACAAGTTTGATTTGTTCGCTCTTTGCGGATTGTTTTTCCTATTCGAGAGCAAAGGCTCTACTGAGTATCTTTCCCTGAAGTTCAGAGCCAACGGCGCCGTTGAGCGTACCATATACTCGGCCGCCATGAGAATCTGCACGACTACGCGAAAATGCATCTGCAATCTCGGCTGGAGCAAGCTCATGCATTAAAAGACTTTGTGCTGCTAAGACAAGTTTCTGCGTAAATCGTCGCGCATTCATCTCTTTTTGTTCCGATGTTGCATTAATGTCAGTTTCCAGATCGCTGGCCATTTGTTTGACGGCGGGTGATGTCGAGCAATTCATTTGATTAATGAGTAGTTGCATACCCTCTGGATCTTTTTCAATTGCTCGCAAAACATCCAGGCACATAACGTTGCCTGATCCTTCCCAAATTGAATTCACCGGCGCTTCGCGATAAAGTCTGGCCATTGGGCCAGTCTCGACGTAGCCATTCCCACCCCATACTTCCATGCATTCACCTGTGAACTCAAGTGCGCGTTTACAGATCCAGAATTTAGCCGCCGGAGTCAGGATTCTTTTCCAGGCGCGTTGCAACGGATCGTTCGGTTGATCCAATGCATGGGCTAATTTGAGCATGAGATAAGTTGCAGCTTCACTTTCTAAAGCTAAATCTGACAGAACGTTGCGCATGAGTGGTTGATCGATTAATTGCTTGCCAAAGGCGTTTCGATATCGTGCATAATGGATCGCCTGACATAGGGCTTGTCGCATAAGAGCGGCACTACCGATGACGCAATCAAGACGAGTCAGATTCGCCATTTCGATGATTGTGGGAATGCCTCGACCCTCAACGCCTACCATCACACCAAACGCGTCATGAAATTCGACTTCGCTACTAGAGTTTGATTTGTTGCCGAGTTTGTCTTTAAGGCGTTGAATATGGATAGAATTTTTGCTTCCATCGAATCTCCAGCGGGGTACGAAGAAGCACGAAAGTCCCTTATCAGTTTTTGCTAAAACCAAATGCGCATCACACATAGGTGCGGAAAAAAACCATTTATGTCCGGTGAGTAAGTACGCTTCACCTCGACCTTCTTTTGAAATCGGACGGGCACTTGTGCTGTTGGTTCGAACATCTGAACCACCTTGTTTTTCAGTCATTCCCATACCAACGAGTATTGATTTTTTTTGTGAAATAGGTACGTCGTTGGCATCGTGTTCGGTGCTAAATAATTTATCTCTAAGTAATTCAAATAAAGCTGGTTCAGTTTGTAAAACTGGAATTGAGGCAAATGTCATGGTGGTGGGGCACAGCGAACCAGATTCAATCTGAGATTGCAAAAAATAGCACGATGCACGTGCAACATGCGCGCCCGCTTTTGGGTTCGACCATGGAGATGCGTGCAAGCCTTGTTGGAGCAGCAATTGAAGTAACTGGTGCCAGCTTGGATGGAAAACGACACGATCGATCCGTTGGCCAATACGGTTGTGGGTTTGCAGTTCGGGCAGGTGACGGTTGGCGAGTTCACCTAATGTTAGGGTCTCAGTACGGCCTAACAATGCGCCGGATTCTTTAAGTTGGACGATATGCCAGTCTGCGCCAAAATAGCTCACCGCATGCATCAACGCGCTGTCTTGCGTAAAGATATTGTAGTCGGTTAGTTCAGGAACCTGATTGACTACTTCGTGTGTCTGCCATTGCATTTTATCTCCTTGATTTGAATTATTTGTATGTTCGTGATGCGAAAATGCAGAAGCTAAGTTTAGCGCTTAAATGCTGGTAGAGTGTTCGAGTTTGAAATTAGAAAAATTATGATGAGTGACACGATAGATCCTTTGAAATCAAGGCGTAAGCCGGTGCAACAGCGTTCTGTAATGACGCAAGGGGCAATTCTGGATGCCTTTGTTCGGCTTTTGGTCGAGAAGGGGTATGCTGGATTAACCATGCGAGATATTGCAGTGGTTGCAGGTGTGGGTGTTGGGACTCTTTATGAATATTTTCCGGGAAAAAAATCGATTGCAGCGCACTGTATCCAGCAACGCTTCAATGGTGTCGGCTGCAAAATGGAGGAGTGGATTAAAGAAGTACAAGGTACACCATTGCTAGGCTTGGTTGAATATGTGCTTGATCAGCTGATCGTTATCCATAGGCGGCACAGTGAAGAGTGGTCAGCGTTGATTTTTTTGGCGCGTCAAGTATCAAATAAGCATGTTTTTCAAGCTTTGTATCATAAAATAGCGGGTATTTGGGAGCAGGCTTTTGCCGCGAGTTCCGACGTGCATAATTATCCTCGGAAGTTACCTCAGGTTGTTCATGCGGCGGTGTACGGTTTGCTCTACCAAACCTTGATGCTAACGCCGGAAAAATTAAAGTCTCCGGAGTTTTCTATGCAGTTAAGGGCTTTGGTGATGGGATATTTGCAAATTCCGTCACGCTAAGCACTTTTCCGCTTTCCGAATAGGGTAAAATCTCAGAATGTCCTATCAAGTTCTCGCCCGAAAATATCGTCCTAAAAGCTTTCAAACGCTGGTGGGACAAGAGCACGTCGTACGTGCATTAACTCATGCGCTCGAGCAGCAGCGGCTGCATCACGCCTATTTATTTACAGGAACACGTGGGGTAGGTAAAACAACCTTGTCACGAATTCTGGCAAAATCTTTCAATTGCGAAAAAGGCATTACCGCTAATCCATGTGGGGTTTGTGAGGCATGTACAGCAATTGATGCAGGGCGTTTTGTTGATTACATAGAGATGGACGCGGCATCCAATCGTGGTGTCGATGAAATGGCATCGTTGCTTGAGCAAGCAATATACGCACCTTCGAATGCACGCTTTAAAGTGTATATGATCGATGAGGTGCACATGCTCACTAATCACGCGTTCAATGCCATGCTCAAAACGCTGGAAGAGCCGCCTGAGCACGTGAAATTTATTTTAGCGACAACGGATCCGCAGAAAATCCCAGTGACTGTTCTCTCGCGTTGTCTGCAGTTCAATCTCAAGCAAATGCCGCCTGGGCATATTGTTGGTCATCTTGATCATATTCTCGGCCAGGAACATATTGAGTTTGAGCAATCTGCATTGCGCCTGTTAGCGCAGGGTGCGCACGGTTCTATGCGTGATGCGCTGTCATTAACTGATCAAGCTATTGCTTATGCTGCAGGTAAGGTAAGCCTGGAGGCTGTGCAAGGCATGTTGGGTGCGTTGGATCAGTCCTATTTAATTCGTCTTCTGGACGCATTGTCTGCCCATGATGGGAAGAGCTTACTTGATGTTGCGGATGAGATCGCTGCGCGTAGTTTGTCATACAAGGCAGCGCTTCAGGACTTAGGGACCATATTGCATCAAATTGCCATTGCACAAATGGTTCCAGCTGCGGTGGCAGATGATTTGCCAGAACGGGAGCATATTTTGCGACTGTCGATGGCATTTAGCAAAGAAGAAGTGCAGTTGTTCTATCAGATTGCTGTACATGGTCGAAACGAGCTGGCGTTGGCGCCGGATGAGTATGCTGGATTTAGCATGACTTTATTGCGTATGCTCGCATTCCGTCCAATTGAAGGTGGTGCGTTAGTGTTGTCGGGCAACGGTGATGCGCCACCGGGGCAGCAATCGCCGCGCGGCCCGGCGATAGGCGCATCGACAACGCCAACCAGATCTTCAACACCTCCGGCTTCTGCCGCTTTATCGGTAAGTAATGTGGCTAACAATGCGGTGAAGGTGGTCGTTGCTTCCGTGCCCCCGAGTTCAACGCCATCGCCTGCATTACGTGCGCAGCCCTCATCGCCAATATTACCACCACCATCACCTTCATCGACCGCAAAACCGATGAGTCCGGCAATGGCAGCATTAGCTGCTGCTCGCGCGGGCAGTGCGAAAAGCGCTGGTGGCAAGTCGTCAGCCGTGATTGCGCCCCAGCCGCCTTCAAATCTGGGGGCGGTTGTGACGCCTGAACCAGAATTGACAACGTCTGTGCAAGAAGATCAGGCACTGCCGACAGCTACCCTCAAGCCACTCGAAGCGCCGGTTGCGATTTCACCTGCACCAGTCATGCGCGAAGCCAAACTTGCAACGCCACTACCTGACATGCAGCCGATCGGCATGGATGATATGCCGCCTCCATGGGATGAGGATGTTTTTGAAAATTCAACATCCACTGTGAGTGTGGGTGTCGCTATGCCGTCACCGCCTGCGAAACTTGTTGAGTCGGTCTCACCCTCAATGGGAGTCGCGACGATGGATGCAGTTGCTGCGGTTGCAGCTGTCGATCGTACCTTGTGGCAAGGGGAAGTATCAGCGCTTGAATGGGATGGTCATTGGCCTGATCTGGCCGCCAATTTGCCGCTGCGTGGTGTTGCGCAACAATTGGCACAGCAAAGCGAACTTATTAATTGCAAACAGGATGGCAATACTTTTATTTTTGAATTGCGTGTCCCGCTGCCTACATTGTTATCGGCTGGTAGCGTGGATAAATTATCCACCGTATTAAACGAACGTTTTGCAAAAAATATTCGCGTAGAAACCAAAATTGGTACAGTCGAATTGACCGCTAATGCGAAGGCAATTGCTGAGCGCGAGGTGCGTCAAAAATATGCAGAGCAATCCATGCAAAATGATTCCTTTGTGCAAACCTTAATGCGCGAATTTGGCGCAGCAATCGTGACAGGTAGTGTGCGTCCGATTTAATCAGGTTCTGCATCCGCTAATTTTTACCAAATTTGAACAAATTTGAACAAATTTGAACAAATTTGAATTAACTAACTTATTAATTAATTAATCAACTATTCCTTTCTTATCAGGAGATATTTTATGATGAAAAATCAACTTGCCGGTTTAATGAAGCAGGCGCAAGCAATGCAAGACAATATGAAAAAAGCGCAAGACCAATTGGCTTTGATCGAAGTTGAAGGTCAAGCTGGTGCAGGTTTAGTAAAAGTGGTCATGACTTGTAAAAATGATGTAAAACGCGTCACTATCGACCCATCTTTGTTAGGTGACGACAAAGATATGCTGGAAGATTTGGTTGCGGCCGCGTTTAATGACGCTGTGCGTAAAGCAGAGACAACATCGCAAGAAAAAATGGCGGGACTGACTGCAGGTATGCCATTGCCACCCGGCTTTAAAATGCCATTTTGAGCGTGAAAAAGATCGGCAGCCTAGAAAATCTGGCGGACGCTTTACGGCGTTTGCCCGGCGTGGGGCCTAAGTCTGCGCAAAGAATGGCATACCATTTGTTGCAGCATGATCGAGAGGCCGCGTCAGAGCTGGGACATGCCCTGTTAAACGCAGTGGATAGAATTCAGCATTGTGCTTCATGCAATACCTTTACCGAGGTTGATGTATGCGAGACCTGTCAGGATCTTGAGCGCGATCCGCATTTATTATGCGTCGTTGAGACGCCTGCCGATCAAATGATGATTGAGCAGACGCTGACCTTTAAAGGTCTGTATTTCGTTTTGATGGGCCGATTATCGCCATTGGATGGTATTGGGCCCAAGGACATTTATCTCGATAAACTAATGACCCGAGCCACAAATGGGATCGTCAGTGAAGTCGTGCTGGCAACGAATTTTACGAATGAAGGTGAGGCTACCGCACACTACATTAGTGAAACGCTGAAAGCACGTGGCCTGAAAGTTAGTCGTTTGGCGCGAGGCGTTCCTGTTGGTGGCGAACTTGAATATGTCGATGCTGGCACCATTGCGCGGGCGATGTTGGATCGGCGTTCGACGTAAATAGCTAATTAATTCCTGACGTAAGTGTGATGTAAATTTCTGACGCTGCATAGATCAAGCGTGCCATTTGAAATTTGTTTGTATTTATGTATTTACCGAATGGCAATATCAAAATCATCCACCTTTTTTGATAAAAATTTTAAGACGATGACATCACAAAAGCAGGGCCCGCTGTCGGGCATTAAAGTTCTGGAGTTGGGCACCTTAATTGCGGGTCCTTTTTGCTCAAGGATGTTGGCTGAATTTGGTGCAGAAGTCATTAAAATTGAGTCGCCAGGAAGTGGTGACCCGCTACGGCAGTGGCGCATACTCAAAGATGGGACTTCTTTGTGGTGGAGTGTTCAGGCTCGCAATAAAAAGAGTCTGACGCTCGATATGAAAAGTGAAGAGGGTCAGGAAATTTCCCGTCGCCTGGCTCTCGAAGCTGACATCATTATTGAAAATTATCGCCCGGGTGTGTTGGAAAAATGGCAGCTCGGCTACGAGGCGTTAAAAAAAATCAATCCGGCAACTATTATGGTCCGCCTTTCTGGCTACGGTCAAACGGGCCCTATGCGTGATCAGCCGGGTTTTGGTGCAATTGGCGAATCAATGGGGGGCTTGCGCTATGTCTCCGGGCATCCGGATCGACCGCCCGTGCGTGTTGGTATTTCGATTGGTGATTCGGTGGCTGCATTGCATGGCGTGATCGGTGCAATGATGGCCCTCCGTCATCGGGATGTCACAGGTGGTCGATGGAACGGTAAGCTTGGTGATGAATGCGTTGCCGGACAAGGGCAAATGGTCGATGTGGCTTTGTATGAGTCCGTGTTTAATTTAATGGAGTCTCTGGTGCCAGAATTTGATGTTGCTGGTGTCGTACGCGAACGTACCGGCGGCGCTTTGCCAGGCATCGTACCATCAAACACTTACACCACGGGAGACAGTGAAAATATTGTTATTGCAGGCAATGGCGATGCGATTTTTCATCGGCTGATGAAGGCAATTCAACGTGATGATTTGGCGCATGATGCTCAATTGATGCGCAACGACGGACGTGTTCCGCGCACTGTAGAGATTGATGCTGCAATTCAGGCGTGGTGTGACACGCAAACAATTGACTCAGCCTTGGCTGCTCTGCAAAGCGCTGATGTGCCAGTTGGAAAAATTTATTCTGTCAAAGACATGATGGCCGACCCTCAATTTTTGGCCCGAAATATGTTTGAACAACACGCTTTTGAAGATGGGACTTTGGTCAAGGTTCCGGCCATTACACCAAAACTATCCGAAACACCCGGCGTGACGCAGTGGCTGGGGCCGCGATTGGGTCAACATAGCCGCGAAATTTTAGTCGAACTTGGCTACACTGACGACCAGATAGCTGCACTTTCTGCAAAAAACATCATTTAATTTCATGAGTGTCTAAAAGGAATTTACGTAGACGTATTTCGACAGGTTTTTTCAGTCTCAGGGTTTTTATAGCGTAAAAGAAAGAAATAAAATGAATCGCCAATTTTTTAAGCAATTTTTGATTGCCATCGTCTTGTTTTTATTAGGTTATTTCACTTTTAACGGTAAATTGTTTGCTGCGGAAATAAACGATTTATGCCCGCAGCAGGTCCACAACATTGGTTGAGACACTTCACACTGCCGAATTAACTAAGCGTTTTTATATACTCCCGAATCCCAGTTAAGAGCATTTCGATTGACATCGCCGCGAGTATGAGTCCCATTAAGCGTTCAAAAGCGGTCATGACATGTGCGCCGAGCACACGCTGCATACGTTCTGCACCAAGCAAGACGACGAGCCATACAATGGCGACTGCCGTGAGTGCTCCCAAATGCACCATAATTTCTACATTATTGTCAGAAGAGAACAGTAGCACGGTCGCCAAAGCTGAAGGGCCGGCAAGTGCGGGGATGGCAAGTGGAACAATAAACGGCTCATGATTTTCTTCCGTATCACCAAATACGCCACCTTCTTGTGGAAATACCATGCGTAGTGCAATCAAGAATAAAATCACGCCACCACCAATGCGGATTGATACCTCAGACAATTGCAGTGCCGTCAAAAAGCTTTTCCCAAAAAACATGAATAGCAATAACAAAATGAAGGCAATGGCGCACTCGCGTACGATTACGCGCCAGCGCCGTTCAGGAGATACGTGGGATAAGGCACTCACAAAAATTGGGACATTACCGAACGGATCGGTAACTAATATCAATAATATAAGTGTCTGTAAAAAATCTTTGGCCATAAATATAAAATTTTCTAAAATTTGGTCAGTGAGCGTTGGAATGATGCGAAAGCATTTAATACTTTGCATTGCGCATACGGTTACCATCGGTATTGGTTATGACAGAAGGTCAAAATTATGAACAAAGAAGAAGTGAATTTTTCTTCAATTGGTAAAGTTGCCTTAAAAATTAGCATATTGCGGAAAAATGTTTGGTTTACATGCTTAAACCTGGCAAGTGTCAATTATAGTGCATGTCAGCATCGGTAATTGGAATCCTTCGTTTAGTGCGAACGAAAGGATTAGCGTTATTATCTAGTTTGTAAAGGCGCGAACGTTCGTCTTTTTTAATTTTGGGTTAATTTGGATCAAATTAGGTAAATCTGTGAATTCTGAACTTGAAATTCTTTATGGTATGGCGAAATGAATAAGGCTAGCGAGCGTCCGGATACGCCATGTGTTGCGGTTTGTTCTACTACGTTTGATGACGTATGTCGCGGTTGTGGCAGAACAGTCTCAGAGGTTGCTGAGTGGGTGTTTATGAATCAAGATCAGAAAGAAATTGTCTGGCAACGGATCCTTGCCGAGGGATATCCTCGAAGAAATAAATAATTCGTCTGCTTACATAAATACATAAGAAAAAATTATATTTTAAATAATGTTGCTTTAAAGTTATTAATTAATAAAAAATTCTGCGCAAAAACGGAGACCGAGAATGACTGAAGTAAAAAAATCAGCAAGACGTCGCTTTATTTTAGGTGGCCTTGGCGTCGCCGGGGCACTGATCGTCGGATGGGGTGTTTTACCCCCGCGCCAAAGGCTGCAAGGCGCGCATGATTTACCCATTGAAAACGGCGAAGTCGCTTTAAATGGGTGGATAAAAATTTCCAAAGAAGGAATTGTTACCGTTGCAGTCCATAAAAGTGAGATGGGGCAGGGAATTCATACGGCACTGCAAATGTTAGTTGCAGAGGAGTTGGATGTCGCTTTAAGTCAGATACGGACTATTCCAGCCCCCATCGACAAGATTTATGGCAACGTTGCCATGTTAGCAGATGGTCTTCCATTTCACCCTGACGACAATGGCACGATCAAGCATGTCGCTCAGTGGTTGACATCAAAAACGGCACGCGAGCTTGGTCTGCAGGTGACGGGAGGTTCTTCCAGTGTTAAAGATGCTTGGTTGCCGATGCGGGAGGCAGGGGCGGCTGCGCGTGCGATGTTGGTTGCCGCGGCTGCAAAAGAATGGTCCGTGCCGGCCAGTGAATGCAGTACTGCAATTGGTGTTGTTTCGCATTCTTCAGGTAAAAAACTGTCGTACGGTGAATTGGCTTCGAAAGCAGTAGACGCAAAACCTGGTCAGGTCACTTTGAAAGACCCTAAGGATTTTCGCGTGATTGGCGCGTACCAGCCGCGCACTGATAGTTTAGTTAAGGTCAACGGTACTGCCCAGTTCGGCATCGATGCTCATCCCGAAGGGATGTTGTTTGCCGCCTTGAAACAGAGTCCAACGATTGGTGGCAAGATTAAGCGGTTCGATGATAAATCTGCGCTTGCCATCCCGGGTGTGTTGCATGTAGTCGATTTTTCTCAAACCTTGAGTGAGACTTCGGTTGCAGGTGTTGCAGTTGTTGCTAAATCATATTGGACGGCAAAAAAAGCGATTGATGCGTTAGTTGTTGAATGGGATGCCGGGCAAAATAGTCAGTTATCGAGTGATGGCGTTTTTAATGAATTGGCGCAAAAACTCGATAGCGAAAGTGGATTCACTTATTTCCAGCAGGGCGATGCCGATGGCGTATTAGCGGGCAAATCTGCTGCAAAAATGATCTCTGCAGAATACCGCGCACCGTTCTTGGCGCATGCGACAATGGAACCAATGAATTGCACGGCACAATTTAAAGATGGGGTGTTGGATTTATGGGTTTCTACGCAGGTGCCGAGCATCGCCGTTGATGTGGCGGCGAAATTGGCCGGTATTTCTGCTGAAAAAGTCAATCTGCACATGTGCTTCCTGGGTGGCGGTTTTGGGCGGCGCCTTGAAGTCGATATGGTATTGCAAGCAGTGGCGATTGCTATGCGTACAAATGGCCTGCCAGTCAAATTAGTCTGGAGTCGCGAAGAGGATATGACGCATGATATGTATCGACCTGCTGCTCTGGCACGGTTTAATGCAGCTTTGGATGATAAGGGGAATGTGCTGGCTTACCGGAACAAGTCTGCTTCGGGGTCAGTCACTCATCAAGTGTTAAAGCGTACATTTGGTGTTCCGGGCGCTGGGCCAGATAAAACCACGGCGGAAGGCGAATTTGATATGCCTTACCAATTTGAAAACCAAAAAATTTCTCACGTCATCGTACCGACGCCGGTACCGCTAGGTTATTGGCGCTCGGTAGGGCACTCACATAATGCCTTTTTTAAAGAAAGTTTCATTGATGAACTTGCTCATGCTAGTGGTAAATCTCCAGTTGATTTTCGGCGTGCATTATTAAGTAATAATCGTCGACATCTGGCAGTGTTGGATGCGGCTCTGAACCGGGCTGGCACGGCGCCAGAAGGACGTGCACATGGCATAGCATTGCACCGTTCGTTCGGCAGCATTGTGGCGCAAGTAGCAGAAGTTTCTGTGAAAGAAGGTCAAATACAGGTACACAAAGTGGTTTGTGTGATTGACTGTGGGATTGCTGTAAATCCTAATATTATTGCTCAGCAAATGGAATCAGCGATTATTTTCGGTTTGAGTGCAGCCTTGTATGGTGAAATTACTATTAAAGATGGTCGTGTCGTCCAGAGTAATTTCCATGATTATGCTGTTTTGCGGATGAATGAAGCGCCTCAGATTGAGGTTGAAATTATTAAGAGCGCTGAGGCTCCTGAGGGAGTTGGAGAGCCAGGCGTGCCGCCGATCGCGCCTGCGGTTGCAAACGCTGTGTTTTCCCTCACAGGTAAGCGCTTGCGAAGCCTTCCGCTGAGAATGAGCTAATTTATTTCAAGTTTTTGCTCAAATGCTATTGAAAATGAAACTGCCACCTACGTAAAATGCGTCAAGAAAAAGTGGCGTATTAATGGCGTATTAATGGTGTATGAATGGTGGTCAATTTTGTTCTCATGGATGTGCGACGAAACGCAGGGTTACTGGCTTTTTGTTATTTTAAGTAACAACTAATCGGTGTGTTATATTCCGGCGTTATACTTCCGTGCACATCGCGGTTGGGGCGGGTGTTTTAATAGAAATTAATTTTTTTTAAAAGTATTTATGTCCAATTTTCACTCTGTTGCTGTCACTGGTTCATTTTCCTCGACAAAAATTCGTCGTTCACGTGGATTTACGCTGATCGAGATTATGGTTGTTGTGGTAATTATGGGTATTCTCGCCGCCCTGGTAGTTCCAAAATTGATGGGGCGTACTGATGATGCTCGCATTGCTGCGGCGAAGCAGGATATTTCGACGATTATGCAAGCCCTCAAACTATATCGACTTGATAATCAACGATATCCGACAACTGAGCAGGGGCTACAGGCCTTAATTGTCAAACCGTCCTCCGGACCAGTCGCAAACGGCTGGAAAACAGGAGGTTATATCGATAAATTACCAAAAGACCCATGGGGTAATCCTTACCAATATCTGTCGCCTGGTCTGAAAGGTGAGGTGGATGTCTTTTCGTATGGCGCAGATGGTCAGGCAGGTGGTGTCGGTAACGATGCGGACATCGGTTCTTGGGACTTGTAGAGCCAGCTAAATGAGAAATCGGCGCAGGCAATATGGCTTTACACTGCTTGAATTACTGGTGGTCATGGTGATTGCTGGTTTGATGCTTGGAGTCGTGAGTTTTAATGCAATGCCAAGCTCCCGTCAAAAATTGCAAAATGACGCCAAACGTATTGCGCTACTCTTTCAATTGGCAAGAGATGAGGCCATTTTACGGAATCTGCCCGTAGCGTTTGATGCTGATCAATTTTCCTATCGGTTTTTGGTTCGTGAGGACAGGGTTTGGTCGCCACTCAAGGACGATATGCTTCGAGAGAGAGAGTTTGATGTGTCGCCGATCGAACTCAGTATAGAGCCACCGCAGAATCAATCAGGCGTGCGTATCGTATTTGGACGTGAACCTGTTGATAAACCCTTTGTTTTAACCCTCAAAATGCCGGACGCCAGCGTAAAAGTGATCGCGGACGGTATTGGCCATTTTTCAGTCGAATAAGATGCGCTTACACTATGCCCGCCAGTCAGGGTTCACCTTACTTGAAGTGTTGGTCGCACTGGTCATTGTCGGGACTGCGCTCGGGGCAAGCTTGCGTGCGGTCGGCAGTCTGACTCAAAATAGTAATGATCTGCGCGTGTCTCTAATGGCAACCTGGTCGGCTGAAAATCGCCTTGCGCAAATTCGTTTAGCGCGTGAATGGCCACCTTTGGGCGATAGCAATTTTGAATGTCCTCAGGCTGATTTAATCCTTCAATGTGAAGAACACGTTATTGCAACCCCTAATCCGTCGTTCAGGCGAGTGGAGGTGCAGGTGTTTGAGAACGATAAACCGGATAGACGTATTATTAAGCTCACACAGGTTGTTCCGAATGCGCTTTAGGACATCTCGCCAGCGTCGTTCCGCCGGATTTACATTGATTGAATTGCTGGTTGCAATCACGATTCTCGGTATCGTCGCTGTCCTCGGATGGCGTGGTCTTGACGCGATTGTCAGAGCGCGCGAAACATTGAACGATGAGATGTTGCAGACACGCGGTATCCAATTGGCTTTTGCGCAGATCGAAAATGATTGTGCGCACGTGATGGATGCCTCAATGCTACCTGGTCAAAGTGTATTGACTGCCGCGGGTAGCAAATTAATGATTATTCGTTCAGTGTTTGATGAAAAACAGCCAGTTCTCTATCAGGTTGTCGTTTATAACGTTGCTGATGGCGTTCTCGCACGTCGCACGTTGGCTCCGACCCGTGAAATATCTGTGTTATTGGCTGAGTGGCAAAGTGCTGTGCAGGATGTTGACGGTGCAGCTGCTATTCAATTACAAAAACAGGTTATGTCATTCAATCTTCGCACTTGGAGGCAGGGCGAGCAAGGTTGGCGGGTGAACGGAGATGATACTTTAGCTAGTGCCGATACCAACGTGCCTCCAGCGAACAATAACTTGGCCGCACCGTCTTCAAAAACGGCCTCATTAGCTGGGCTTGAGGTCTCTATGCAAGTTCAAGGACATTCTGGCGCAATGAAAAAGATTTTCTTGTTGGGAGCAAATTAACGATGCGACCTTCAAAAAATCTGCGTCAAAGTGGCGTTGCAGTGGTTACGGCGCTGTTGCTGACAACCTTGGCGATCACGATCGTTGCTAGTTTGTTTTGGCAACAACAGGTACAAGTGCGATCCATAGAAAATCAGCGTATGCAGCTTCAAAAAAAATGGATTTTACGAGGTGCAATTGATTGGGCAAGGTTAATTTTGCGTGAAGATGCGCGGCACTCCAATGCGGATTATCTTGATGAGCCCTGGGCCGTAAAGTTAGAAAATACGAGGCTAGATCAATACGTCGAAGAAGATAGTCAAGACGCTGCAAATAATGATGCGACGCTTTCAGGGCAAATTGTTGATGCGCAGGCTTCCTACAATCTTAATAATCTTGCGACAAATGGCATTGTCGACTCACGCGAAGTTGCTGTATTTTCACGTTTGTTGGCTAATTTACAGATGTCTCCAGGATTGGCAGCTGCGGCAGCCTCTGCAATTGCTCAAACCCAGTCAAAAGTGCAAGGGCCACCTTCTGGGAATAATGGCGGGCAAGGCCCGGCTCCTGCTAGCACAGCCGCGGCAACTATTTCAACATCTGCCAACAACAATTCAACGGTACAATTCTTGCGATTTACCCAAGTTGATGATTTACTTGCGGTATCTGGATTTACGCCTGATATGATTGCGAACTTACGTCCCTTTGTGGTGGTCTTACCCAGAACTGCGGGAATAACACCGATAAATTTTAATACCGCTCCAGCCGAAGTCATTGCGGCGAGAGGTGAGGATATTAGTATGGGGGATGCGGCGCTTATTATCGCCAGTCGAAAAACAGCGTTTTTTAATAATTTCCAAGATCTTCAACATCGGTTTTCCAGCAAGATTAGCAGTGATATGGCATCAACTATCGATACAAAAACAGGGTATTTTGTTGTGAACGGTAAAGTAAAAATGAACCGTTCCGCACTTGATGTTAGTGCCTTGGTCTCGAGAACGAGTGATGGTGCGACAACGGTACTTTGGGTAAAAGAAAATTAAACAAAAAATGGCCAGTACACTTTATATTTCTATACCCGCAAGGGCTTTAGTTCAAAACAGACCAGATTGGGTCATGCAGCCGTTGCCATTTGCGATCTTCTCCGCCGAGGGGAATGTCTTGCAGCACGGGCATAAAAATTTTACCGAGTTGAAAGTACTGTCAGGCGAGGTTCGTCAACTGAGTTTGCTTGTTGATGCCAGCGATGTCAGTTTGTTCGTGACTAAAGTCCCACCGATGTCTGCGGCCAAATTTAAGTCTGCGTTACCCAATTTGCTCGAAGAACAAATTACAGGTGATCCATCCGATACAGTACTAGTTGCTGGTCCTATTGTCGAAGGTGAATCGACGGTCGCTGTATGTGATCGCCGTTGGATTGAGCACTTGGCGATGGTTGTTAAAGACTGGCCAGTAAAGAAAATAGTCGCTTATCCGGCACAGCTCGCATTGATATTATCGCCTGATAGCGGCAAGGTATCAGCCGTATTTGAGGATAGTGATGATGGATTAAGTCTATTGTTGCGGACAGGATTGTTGCAAGGGGCAGGCTTTAAGCTTGCCTCGAATGAGCGGGATAGTCTGATCAATATGCTTAATATCCTTGCTCCTGAAAATCAAGCCGATATCTACGTATCTGCAAATGAAATTGATGGCTATCAGTCAGTGATTGACGCCAATCAACTGGGTGAACGTATGTTTATTCTACCGCTTGGATGGGTGACCAGAGTGGGGGGTATTCAATCGCTGACACCTGATCTGATGTCGAATATTGCTTCAATTCATAAGCCAGCGATTGATTGGGCTTCATGGCGCTGGCCATTGCGATTAGTTGCGATGATTTTAGTGGTGAATGTTGTTGCGTTGAATCTCGAGTGGTTTAACTTAAAGAGATCAGCTAAAAACTTAAATGATGTATTAATCCAAACCTACAAAACGAGCTTTCCAAAAGAAACAACAATTCTCAATCCTTTGTTGCAAATGAGGCAAAAAGTAAATCAGACGAAGAAGTTGGCTGGACAATTTGCACCCGATGATTTCGTTGTTTTCGCTTCACGGTTTGCGCAAGTCTGGGATCGAGTGATGGTTGGTAAAACGACGACAATTGCGTCCTTAGATTACAAAGAACATGGGTTAGAAGTGAGAGTGAAATCCGTAAGCTCGATCCCAATGGAGCAGTTGCGCACTGCTTTGGAAGAACAAGCAATGCGATTAACAACCACCTCCGACGGTGTGCTGCACATCGCTCAGGTAGAGGCGAAGTGATGAAACAACAAATTATTCAACAGTTTGAATCGTTTTGGAACGCGCGTGATAAACGTGAGCAAAAAATGTTAGGCACAGCTGCAGCTTTGATTGGTTTTAGCTTGCTGTATCTCATTTTTTTAGACCCGGCAATTACTGGCAAAGCGCGACTAGAGAAGCAAATCCCTGAACTGCGTCAGCAGGTTGCAGAAATGTCTGCGTTGGGTGGAGAGCAAGCCAGATTAGCTGCTGGCCTGACCCAAATAGTCGAGCCAGTGACAAAAGAAATTATGGAAGGTAGCTTAGCTGCACGAGGCATTAAGACACAATCGTTGAGTGTCACTGACGATATTGTGAGGATTCAAATCCAAAGTGTAGGATATGCGAATGTAATGGATTGGTTGTTGGAGTCGCAACGCGCATTACGGCTGACCGTTGAAGAAGCGCGTGTTCTTGCTTTACCTGAAAGTGGTCAGGTATCGGTCACTTTGGTGCTTAAGCAACAACGTGGCGGATTATGAAGTGGCACTATGAATAAGTATTCAGCGAAGTTGTTGTGGATTTTGGTAGCGATCTTTAGTCTTTTGCTGACCATACTTTTTTTTCTGCCGGCTAGCTGGATGGGCGTGTTGATAGAGCGTCAGACGCACGGTCGTTTAAGTTTAGGGGATGTGCAAGGTTCATTCTGGAATGGTTCGGCCTTTGTTGGCGTTGCCGCTGGTGTTAGTGATCCCGTGACGCCGTTATTTCCGGGACGATTCGTGTGGCAGATTTCTCCCCTGATTTTATTGACGCAAGTCGATTTGGAGTTGCAGAATTCAGAGTCTCTATCCGTGCCGATAAAGGTAAGAGGAAATTTTTCTGAGTTGCATATTAGTCCCGCTACTCTTCTTTTGCCAACCGAACGTTTAGAGGGCTTGGGTGCGCCATTGAATACGATTGGACCTTCAGGAAATTTGCATTTATCTTGGAGTAATTTGCAATTTTCAAGAGAGGGGGCAGTCGTGAATGCTCAGGGACAGTTGCAGTTAAGTCTCTCCGAGATGGCCTCGAGGCTTTCTCCGGTGAGGCCGCTAGGGAGTTATAAAATGTCGTTTGATTTGCATGGTACTAACGCTGACGTGAATCTGATCACCGAAAGCGGGCCGATGATGTTAAGCGGAAGGGGTGCGTTAAATGATGGACATTTTCAATTTTCTGGCAAGGCATGGGCACAGGATGGACATGAAACAAAATTGGCGAATTTGTTAAATTTGCTTGGGCAACGCCGTAAAGACGGTGATAAGGATGTAATCGCGTTAGAGTTCAAATGAAAACTTTTCTATTAAAAAGCAGGGCAGCTATGATCCGCAATTCCTTACGCAAACCACGCTATCATTTATCCGCTATCACTGGTGCGGTGTTGTTAAGTGCTGGTTGTTTTATTGGTGCTGTCGCAGTGGCACAAACTCCTGATAAAAATACAGCTGATTTAAATTTTGTCGGTGCCGACATCGAATCTGTCGTAAAAGCAATCGGGCACTACACAGGCACAACTTTTATCATTGATCCTCGAGTCAAGGGGCAGGTTAATCTTGTCTCTGAGAAGCCATTGACGAAAGATCAGGCCTTTAAATTGCTAACGTCGACATTACGTTTGCAAGGTTATGCCGTTGTGTATGCAGACGGATACTACAAAGTAGTTCCTGAAGCTGACGCAAAATTGCAACCTGGGCCAACTCAAGCGATCCGCGGCGACAAAGGTGAATCGGTTAAAGGTGATCAGGTTGCAACACAAATTTATCACTTAAATTATGAATCAGCAGCCAACATCGTCACTGTACTTCGGCCTTTGATTTCTCCAAATAATACGATCAACGCAAATCCTGGCAATAATTCAGTTGTCATCACAGATTATGCTGATAATTTGAAACGATTGAATAAGATTATCGCTGGACTAGATGTGCCCGCAATTGTTGATTTGGATGTGATTCCTGTTAAATACGCCATGGCAACAGACATTGCAGCGATGGTGAGTAAGTTGACTGAAAATAATGTCGCTGGCGCGGCAGATTCTGGGCACGCTGTTTTAATGGCGGATCCGCGTACTAATTCCTTATTGTTGAGAGCACCATCTGAGGCACGTGCTCATTTGATTAAAGCGGTTGTTGCAAAATTAGATCAGCCAACAGCTCTGCCCGGGAATGTACATGTGGTGTATTTGCGCAATGCTGAAGCCGTGAAACTGGCGCAGACGCTACGTTCTATTGTTACGGGGGACACATCAGAGCAGCCGGCAAGCAGTGGATTGTCAAGCGCAGCCACATCTTCACAGGGTGGGGCAAATGGCGGATCACAAAATGGCTTTAGTATCAACGGTAATAGCAATGGTCTTGGCGGTAATTCAGCAACTTCCAGTTCAAATATTAATAAGGGCAGTGGTGGTGGGGCAGCCGCTGGTTTTATCCAGGCTGATGCAGCAACAAATACGTTGATTATCACTGCTAGTGAAGCGGTATACAAAAATTTACGTACAGTGATTGATCAACTTGACGCAAGACGCGCGCAAGTTTATATCGAAGCACTGATTATCGAAGTTAATGCAGACAAAGCAAACGACTTTGGTGTTCAGTGGGCTGGTTTGTCGGGTAACTCCAATAGTAACTACCGAATCGGTGGAGGTACGATTTTTTCTACTGGTAACAATAATTTGGCGAATCTGGCAACAAGTTCGACACCACTTCCAAGTAATGGCTTGTCAGTTGGTATTTTCAAACAAATCGGTGGGCAGCTAGGATTAGGTGCATTGGCACATATGGTGGATAGTGGCGATGGCACCAATATCCTCTCTATGCCAAACGTACTGACTTTGGATAACGAGGAAGCCAAGATTATTGTCGGTCAAAATGTCCCTTTTATCACTGGTCAATTTACCACTTCAGCCGCAACGGGTTCAGCGGGCGTTAACCCCTTTCAAACAATTGAACGAAAAGATGTAGGTTTGAAATTAACAATTAAGCCGCAAATTTCCGAAGGCGGTACTGTTAAATTATCGATCTTTCAGGAAAGTTCAGCGGTCGTTGCCAGTTCAGCGACGAACGCTTCGGGGCCAACTACAACATTACGAACCATATCAACAACTGTTTTGGTTGAAGATGGAGCGATACTCGCATTGGGTGGCTTGATTCAAGATACCGTGGGTGACACAACCGAGAAAGTAACGGGGCTGGGTGATATACCGGTTATCGGTAATTTGTTTAAGTATCAGACTTCGACCCGAAACAAGACAAACTTAATGGTCTTCTTGCGTCCTACCGTTATTCGTAATGCGGACGAAAGCAATAATGTTTCTTTGGATCGTTATGATTACATGCGAACTCAGATGTCTGTGCCAAAAAGTGGTAGTGCTAACACAGTGTTGCCTGAGATGGAGAAAGGTAAGCTGATGTCAATGTCTCCGACTCTTACTTTGCCTTCATCGAAGACCACCGGCGCTGAAAGTAAATAAGTCATGCTAGAGAATCGCTTATTGCCGTATGGTTTTGCGCGTGATTTTTTGGTGCTTGCCAGCAGGGATACATCTGTTCCCGATTCGCCTGTAGAAATTTCTATATCAACAAAAACTGCGTCCTCCGCAATTGCTGAAGTAGGACGTAAATTCGGCAAAATTAAGCTCAATGTCCTTTCCCCGGAAGCGCTCAGCGACTTAATTGCCAAGGCTTATGCGGGCTCTGGTGGCGATGCTGCGGATGTCGTTGGTGAAGTGGAATCAGATCTTGATCTAGCGAAGCTGTTGATGGACATGCCCGCGATTGAAGATTTACTTGAATCAGCGGACGATGCTCCTGTGATTCGCATGATCAATGCCTTACTTACCCAAGCCTTGCGCGACGGCGCTTCAGACATTCATATCGAGCCATTTGAACAAATATCAGTGGTTCGTTTTCGGGTTGATGGTTCTCTGCGAGATGTTGTTCGACCACGTAAAGCAATTCATGCATCATTGATCTCGCGTATCAAAATCATGGCGCAGTTGGATATCGCTGAAAAGCGACTTCCACAGGATGGTCGTATCACACTTCGCATAGGTGGTAAACCTGTTGATGTGCGTGTTTCCACGTTGCCGACGGGACACGGAGAGCGGGCAGTGCTGCGTCTATTGGATAAGGAAGCCGGGCGGCTAGATTTGAGTAATCTCGGTATGAGTGACGATGTACTGCAAAGTTTTGACAAACTTATTTCTCAACCACATGGCATTGTGTTGGTAACTGGTCCAACTGGCTCTGGGAAAACGACGACTCTTTACGCTGCCTTGTCGAGAGTTAATGCAGGAACCACTAATATTCTGACTGTTGAAGATCCGATTGAGTATGAACTGGCTGGTGTTGGTCAGACACAAGTAAACGCACGTATTGATATGACCTTTGCGAAAGCCCTGCGTGCTATTTTGCGACAGGATCCTGATGTCATCATGATCGGCGAGATTCGTGATCTCGAGACCGCGCAGATAGCGGTGCAAGCGTCATTAACTGGTCATTTAGTATTGGCAACTTTACATACTAACGACTCATCCGCTGCGGTCACTCGATTACTTGATATGGGCATTGAACCATTTTTACTGTCCTCGTCTTTATTGGGCGTAGTGGCGCAACGATTAGTTCGTAAGTTGTGTGTTCATTGTCGACGTGAAGAAGCTGGAAGATGGCATGCCGTTGGATGTGAGCAGTGTGGTCACACAGGTTATCAAGGACGACTTGGTGTTTATGAGTTATTGCAAACTACGGATGAAATTCGGGCGCAGATTCATCACCAGGCTTCTGAGGCCGAAGTTCGGGTTGCTGCACAAAAAAATGGCATGAAAACCATGCGTGAGGATGGTGATCGATGGATACGAAGTGGTGTCACGACGCAAGAAGAAGTTTTGCGTGTAACTAAGGAATAGAAATAGTGCCAGCATTTCGATACGAAGCCATTACGAGTGATGGTGTTACAAGTAAAGGCGTTCTAAACGCTGATAGTGCCAGAGCCGCGCGCAGTGATTTGCGTTCTCAAGGTTTGGTGCCTGTGAGTGTTGAATCTATCCTTAGTCAATCTGACGCAGGAGGGCAAAAACGGGCTTGGTTTGCTGAGCGGCTATCGAACGTCGAATTGGCTTTATTTACACGCCAGCTAGCGAGCTTGCTGGAGGCAGGCTTGCCCTTGGAGCAGTCCTTAACGGCGTTGCTCGAACAATCAGAACGAACCTTCATACGCGATATTATTGCTTCCATTCGATCAGAAGTGATGGCTGGTGCGGCCCTGTCTGACGCTTTAAAGCAGCACCCTAATGATTTTGCGGAAATTTACTGTGCTTTGGTGGCATCCGGTGAACAAATCGGTCACTTAGCCCGCGTACTGTCAAGGTTGGCGGATTATATTGAACGTCGGAACGCGTTGGTCCAAAAAGTAAAATTAGCTTTTACGTATCCTGCAATCGTGACTATCGTCGCTTTTGCTATCGTCATTTTCTTACTTACCTACGTCGTTCCACAAATTGTCTCGGTGTTTGCGAATACAAAGCAAAAATTGCCATTTTTGACTGTCATGATGCTCGCGATTTCTGATTTCGTTCGCTCATATGGTTGGTTGGTGGCGTTGATTTTGGTTGCCGCATTTTTTGGGTGGCGTACGGCACTAAAAAATCCTGACGTAAAAATGCGTTGGCATAAATGGCTTTTGACAGCACCTGTTTACGGGAAATTTGAGCGTAGCTTAAATACTGCGCGCTTTGCGAGTACATTAGCGATTACTACGGGTTCTGGCGTGCCAATTTTACGTGCACTGCAAACCAGCCGTGAAACTTTATCGAATGTTGCCATGCGTGAACAGGTTGAGGAAGCGACTGCAAGTGTCCGTGAAGGTGTAGGGCTGGCGCGGGCATTGGCAGCGCATAAACATTTCCCTCCGATGTTGATACACATGATTAGGGCTGGCGAGGTTACTGGTGAGTTGCCGGCAATGCTTGAGCGTGCATCAAGTGCTCAGGAGCAAGATTTAGAGCGTCGAGCATTGACTATTGCAGGTCTGCTTGAGCCGGTCTTGATCCTGGCTATGGGGGGTGTAGTGCTTCTGATTGTGCTGGCAGTATTGATGCCAATTATTGAAATTAATCAGCTAGTACGCTGACAAGGAACGAGATGAAACGCTTGCCTTTGCTTTGGAGTTTTATTGCATTTGTTGTACTTTGTGTATCCCTGAGTTTTTGGGGATTGCATGTTTTTAAGCCTGTCAATCGTAGTGTTGCCGAACCACCAATGAAAGGGAATGTTGAGCCAGGTGCTGGTCAATGGGGGGGGATTTTTGGCGGTATTCAAGGGGGGCAAGTTGCACCGAGCAATTATGATCTTAAAGGTATCATCATTGCGAGAAAAAACCTTGAGAGCCTAGCGATTGTTGCTGCTAATGGTAAAACAGCACAAGCTGTTGCACTCAATGGAGAAATAGCCCCTGGTGTTGTGCTCAAAGAGGTGCATGAAAAGTATGTAATGATTTCCGAATCTGGCGTGTTGCGCAGAGTCCCATTACCTGAAAATGCGATCGTCAATATCGTGCCTGGTTCGGTTCGTAATCCTGGCAATGAAGCGCCTCTAGGGACACCGATCGCACCAGTTGGCTTTCCGCCGCGGGCACCACAATCCCCGCCAGTGTCTTCGAACGGTCCACCCCCATCGAATAACCCGAATCCCCCAAACGTGGCTCAAGGGTTTCCAGAGGCGCCATTACCAATTCCAAACCCTGGCAATGGGAAATGAACGTCGGCCTCGACTTTTTACCTGCTGAAATTCGATATGGTTTGCAGTGTGTCCATCCGTCTTGGCTCGACGCAGTTGTCGCAGGATTGGTCGCAATGCAACGGCAAGAACCTGATTATTTTGAACAATTAGTTTTGTCTGAGTTCTATCCAACTAAGGGGCGATTGTTCGCGGCTTTCGAGTTACCCATTGATATGGTTCGTTATGTATTGGTAGGAGAAGGGCCTTACCCGAGAGAAGAAAGTGCCACCGGCGTGTGTTTTATGGATGGTGCCGTGACTTCACTTTGGTCAAGCGATGGAAGCGGTCTTTCAAAGCCAGTTAATCGTGCTACCTCCTTACGGAACTTTATAAAAATGCTACTGGTGGCGTCTGGAGATCTTGATAAAGATGCTACCTCAGGTGCGGCTATGGCAGAGATTGCTCGAAAAGCAATTCATCCCGAATTTGGTTTCATACAAACCTTGCCCGAATTGCAAAAAAATCTATCCAGCCAGGGAATTCTTTTGCTAAATGCGTCGCTGGTCTTTAGAACCACAGTTGCGCCAGTAAAAGATGGTAAATCTTGGCAGCCATTTTTTAGATCGATTTGTGCGTCACTTTATAAATTCCATTCTGTTTCACCTGGATCAATGCCATCATTGATTTTGTGGGGTAAGATTGCTGAGTCGTTGAAAAATATTTCTGAACTTGCGGTGCTTCCCCAGATTCTTGCAGAGCATCCATATAACTTGACCTTCATAAAAAATCCCTCAATGCACGAATTATTCAGACCGATGCGGTTGTTGAATAGTTGCCAGAAGGAAAAATTTTGTTAGAACTCAAGCTTTTGATGGCTTAGTTGGCAGCTTTGTAGAATAATTAAGGTATTGCGTTTGAGTAACGTCTCCAAACAGAATATTACCTAAGTCGTTATGTTAAAAAAAATTGAAATTTCGCAAATGAGACTTGGTATGTATGTCCATGAACTGTGTGGTTCGTGGATGGACAGTCCATTTTGGAAGAAGTCGTTTCTTCTTAGTGAGCAAGCTGAATTAACGGAAATTCAAAAAACAAAAATTCGTGAAGCTTGGATTGATACAAGCAAGGGCTTGGACGTATTTCAAGAAAGTGAACAATTGCCACCGCCTGTGAAAGAACCGGTGGTGGTTGTGGAAAAGCCCATCGTGGTAACGGAAGTGGCACCGGTATCGATGGGTGATGAACTGGGGCGGGCGTCACGTATAGTCAGTAAGTCGAAAGAAGCCGTATTTTCTATGTTTAGCGAAGCGCGCATGGGGAAGGCTGTTGACGTCGGTAACGCCAAAGAATTGGTCGAGGAGATCGCAGATTCAGTGATGCGAAACCCAGGCGCCTTAATTGGGTTGGCAAGACTAAAAACCAAAGATGATTACACATACATGCACTCAATCGCCGTGTGTGCATTGATGGTATCGTTAGCTAAGCAATTAGGGCTGAGTGAGGATGACACTCGCGAGGCTGGTCTGGCTGGATTGTTGCACGATATAGGTAAAATGATGGTGCCAGGCGAAATTCTAAATAAGCCTGGAAAGTTGACTGATGATGAGTTTGTTTCAGTGAAAGAGCATCCTTCCGCAGGACATAAAATCTTGCTAGAGTCTAACGGTGTAAGTCCAGTTGCACTGGATGTTTGTTTGCATCATCACGAAAAAATGGATGGTACCGGGTACCCTGAGGGTCTTAAAGGCGAACAAATTAGTTTGCTTGCTCGCATGGGGGCGGTCTGTGATGTTTATGATGCGATTACGTCTAATCGTCCCTATAAGCAGGGCTGGTGTCCAGCGGAATCGATTCGCAAAATGGCCGAGTGGAGTAAAGGCCATTTTGATGAAAAAATCTTTCAGGCATTTGTTAAAAGTATTGGGATATATCCCGTCGGCACACTTGTTCGCCTCGATTCTGGCCGTCTGGGCGTGGTGGTTGAGCAACAAGTCGGTAAGTCGTTGTTGGCGCCAAAAGTCAGAGTTTTCTTCTCGATCAAGTCAATGTCTTACATTGCACCAGAGCTACTCGACCTGGCGGGGGCAGGGTTGCAGGATAGAATTGCAAATCGTGAAGACGCAGCAAAGTGGAATCTCAAAGATATCGACCAGTATTGGCTCGGTGATGCTGCACCACACTGAGTAGTAGGGTTTGTTTGACTAAATAATGATTAAAACTTCATGATGAAAAATGAAGTTTTAATCAAATTTTTAAACTTTAAACTTTGAACTTTGAACTTTGAACTTTGAACTTTAAACTTTAAAATTTTTTAAAATTTCTTCAATTGATGAGATTTATCATTCCTCAGGGTGAATAACAATTTTACCCGTCACCTTGCGAGCTGCAAGGTCATTGAGCGCCTGTGCAGTTTCATTCAGTGTATAACGCTTAGAAATATGTGGTTTAATTTTTCCTTCATTGAGCCATCCTAATAGCTCTCTCATTGCAGCTAAATTATTTTTTGGCTCACGCTTAGCAAATTCGCCCCAAAATACGCCAACTAATGAGGCGCCTTTTAGTAACGTTAAGTTAAGCGGAAGCTTAGGAATTTCGCCATTCGCAAAGCCCACGACCAGATAACGACCACGCCATGCAATCGATCGGAAAGCTGGTTCCGCGTAGATGCCGCCAACTGGATCATAAATTACATCTGGGCCTTTGCCGTCAGTTGCAGCTTTAATCGCCTCACGTAAATCAGCAGTGCTGTAATTAATTAATATATCAGCACCGTGCTGTCGGCATATGTCAAGTTTTTCTTCGGAAGAGGCCGCTGCGATGACTTTTGCACCTAACGCTTTGCCAATTTCTATTGCCGCCAAGCCTACGCCACCAGCGGCGCCCAATACCAGCATAGTCTCGCCGGACTTAAGCTGAGCTCTATCGACGATGGCGTGATGCGATGTGCCATAGGTGAGAGTAATTGCGGCTGCAGTGTCGAAATCCATTCCTGGTGGCATTGGCATCACAGAAGCAGCTGGCGCCAAAACTTGCTGAGCGAACGCACCGTGACCAATAAAGGCAATAACTTTATCGCCTTTTTTGAGATGTGTAACACCTTCTCCGACTGCGTAAATTTCACCTGAAAGTTCACTGCCAGGAGAAAATGGTAGCTCTGGCTTAAATTGATATTTGTTCTGAATGATTAAAACATCGGGGAAATTAACCCCCGCAGCTTTAACCTGAATACCAACCTGGCCAGATCCAGGAACTAAATCTGGTAATTCCATGATTTCAAGGGTATCTGGTAGGCCCCACGCTTTGCAAACCGCAGCTTTCATTTTTTGTCTCCATTGAAAATAGTACGATCGTTTATTTTTATTATGCCGTAAAAAAGTCACATAGGTAGAAATTTGTTTTTGTCCTTCGGTTAGAATGTGGATTATGAAAATCCTAATTAGTAATGATGATGGTTACCTTGCCCCCGGCATTGTGATGCTATCCGCTGCTTTGGCAGAGTTTGCTGACGTGACTGTGGTTGCGCCAGATAGTAATCGATCGGGCGCATCGAATGCTTTGACGCTAGACCGTCCTTTGACTGTGCACCGTGCTGAGAATGGTTTTTACTTTGTTAATGGTACGCCATCAGATTGCGTGCACGTCGCTCTCACTTCTATCCTGAAGGAGATGCCAGATTTGATCGTCTCTGGTATCAATCAAGGTCAGAATATGGGCGACGATACCTTGTACTCTGGGACGGTGGCAGCTGCGACTGAGGGGTTCTTGTTTGGTATCCCAGCGATTGCTTTTTCACAAGTGCATAAGGGATGGGCGCACCTTGATGTTGCCGTCAAATACGCCTGTAATTTAGTGAAGTTTGGTTTCCCTGAGTTGCCACGCCCTTACTTGCTGAATGTGAATATACCAAATCTTCCGTTTAATGAAATTAAAGGTGTGCGTAAATCACGTTTAGGAAAAAGACATGCTTCCGAGCCAGTGATTCCCATGCTTGATCCACAAGGGCGCGAATTATTCTGGATTGGTCCACCCGGTGGCGTTCGTGATGGAGGCGATGGGACGGATTTTGACGTCACAGCAAAATCATATGTATCAGTAACGCCCCTACAAGTGGATTTGACTAACTACAAACAATTGGACATGCTGGCCATGACATTCGAATGACGACGGCAAAAGAAAAACGTTTTCCATTGCCTCTGTCCTCTGTCGTCGAGAGAAAGGATAATGCTGGCCGCAATCGCATAGCGACAAGTGTTTCCACACAAACTGCAATTCAAAACCTTGGACGTGATTTTCAAAGTTCGAATCGTTCCGCGCCGACCACTGATCATGGCATCGGGAAACAGCAGAGGACGGAGATATTGAATACTTCTGAAAGCCCTTTGGTGTCGGAAGCGGTAAGGCGGGCGATGGTGGTAAGAATAGCGCAGCAGGGCGTAAAAGATGGGGTCGTATTGGAGGCGATGCGAGCAGTGCCCAGGCATTTGTTTTTGGAGTCTGGGCTCGCTAGTCAGGCGTATATTGATGCCTCATTGCCTATTGGTCACCACCAAACAATTTCGCAGCCCTATATTGTGGCGCGAATGGTGGAGATCCTTCGGAATGGTAATAAGTTGGATAATGTGTTGGAGATTGGCACAGGTTGTGGGTATCAAGCTGCGGTTCTTTCTTTAGTTGCTCAAAATGTGTATTCCATTGAACGAATAAAAGCGTTGCATGAATTGGCAAAAAATAACTTGCGACCTATGCGAATAGCGAATATCCGCCTGCATTATGGAGATGGGATGTTGGGATTGCCTCAAGTGGCACCATTTGACGGTATCATACTGGCTGCGGCTGGGATGGAGGTGCCCCAGGCACTCTTAACACAATTAAAAGTTGGTGGTCGGTTAATTGCTCCTGTTGGTGGGCGTCAGCAAGTCCTGCAATTAATTGAACGTGTCTCCGATTCCGAATGGAGTAGTGTGGTGGTCGAAAATTGCCACTTTGTTCCATTGCATTCTGGCATCATCTAACAAGTAAGATCACTACGATAGCTTTAATTGGGAATAATTTTAGACAGGAATTTACTGGCAATCTGTAATGAGAATGAGAAAAATAAATTACGTAAAACATATATTGGGCATCAATTGCTTTTGCCTATTTCTATCTGCTTGTAGTACCGCGCCAAATAAGGCTCCTGTGATAGAGCGCAGTTCTCTGCCTGTAGTTGCAGAAACAATTAACGTCACTCCTGTGGCGAAGCTTGTTATCAAAGCACCTGAAGTAGCAAGAGGTAATTATGTTGTAAAACGTGGTGATACTTTATATCGTATTGCGCTCGATCATGGCCAAAGCTATAGTGATTTGGTGGCGTGGAACAGCCTCAAAAACCCGAACGATATTAAGGTTGATCAAGTTTTGCGAGTGGCACCACCTGACGTGGCTAGTAGTATGAGTACACAAGTGAGCCCTGTTCCGGTCGCGCAGATTGACGTCAAGTCCATGCCGACGATAAGTTCAGCGAATAAAAATGCGCCAAAGGGCGAAAAGCGCCCGTATTCTGAAAGTGTTTTAGCTGAAATGCAAAAAACTGATGGCGTCGCGACAGCATCGTTGAAAAACGATACAGCTGTTGTGGTTAAACCATCTGATAAAACGACAGAAAAACTGGTCGTCGATCCGGATATGGTCGATTGGATGTGGCCAGTCGAAGGCAAAGTGCTGTCTGGATTTGATGATGCGAAGAATAAGGGATTGGATTTATCGGGTAAGATGGGGCAGGATATATTGGCTGCTGGTGCTGGTAAAGTCATGTATGCGGGTAGCGGAATTCGAGGATATGGGAATTTGGTCATTATTAAGCACAGCACCAACCTGCTTTCTGCTTATGCGCATAATAAAACCATCCTCGTAAAAGAGGGGCAGACAATTACTAAAGGGCAAAAAATTGCCGAAATGGGGAATTCTGATAGTGATAGTGTGAAACTGCATTTTGAAATTCGATTGCAGGGTAAGCCGGTTGATCCGCTGAAATACTTGCCGGCACGTTAAAAAGTAACTCAAAATGTTGTTGTGGGGAATTTTGCTCTTGGATTGCGTTTGATAGTTAAAATGTTGGCAATAGTTTGGTAATCGCTGTAATATAAATTTTAGTTTAGCAGGTGAATAATTGTTTTGATGTACTTCCGGGTTTAATCATATTTAGTATTCACAACTCTAAAAGCTATGCAAAAAAATGCGCTCAACCAAAAGTTAGATGTTCCCACTTTCGGAGAGGCTGATGCTTCCTCGTTTGAGGTTGATGACAATGTTGACAATGAAAGTGTTGTTGAAGCAGTGGATGTAGAAATTGAGGGAGCTGAGGCCCAAGGTGTTGATCCGGCATCTCTCATCGTTGCTCCAATTGATGAGCTGAAAAATGTCCTTGCTGCTGAACTTTCCACGGATACAACACAATATTATTTAAATCAGATTGGCACTCGGCCACTTTTTGACTCTAAAGAAGAATTGCATTTTGCTACCCTGGCAAAACAGGGAGATTTTGAAGCAAGGCAAAAAATGATAGAGCACAACTTGAGATTGGTTGTGTCTATCGCTAAGCACTATATTAATCGTGGCGTTGCACTCTTGGATATGATCGAGGAAGGTAATTTAGGCTTGATGCACGCGATCGACAAGTTTGAACCAGAGCGTGGATTTCGTTTTTCAACCTACGCAACTTGGTGGATACGTCAGAGCATAGAGCGAGCGATTATGAACCAGGCACGTACCATACGTTTGCCGGTGCATATGGTGAGAGAGTTAAATCAAATACTCAGAGCCAAATATCATTTGGAATCTCAGCGACGGGATGGTCGTGACGCCAATTTGGAGGATATTGCGCTATTGGTCGATAGGCCGGTTGATGAGGTGCAGGATATCCTGGCATTGTCTGAACATGCAACCTCTCTTGATACGCCATTGGATAACGATCCTCAATCGAGCCTGATGGATATGTTGCCAGGTGATAGTGATGATGGTCCGGATATTCGGGCTGAGCATCACGAAATGACTATTCTCGTAAGGGATTGGCTTGCAAAATTGCCTGATAAGCAACGAATTGTGGTTACTCGTCGGTTTGGCTTGGATAATGATGACCCTGCTACGTTGGAAACTTTAGCAGATGAAATGGGTATTACCCGTGAGCGCGTGCGACAAATTCAGCAAGAGGCGTTAATTAAACTGAAACGTTCTTTCTTGTCACGAGGCGTTGGCCGGGATTCTCTCATCTAATAGTCCATTAATTATTTCACTAATTACCCGATCAATTTCGACCTTTTTTTAGAATTCATCGGGCGGATGCCGTCAGTTCTTTTATAATTCCGTCTTTGAAATTTATCTTTTACATGGCGCAACTAATGTTGCCGCCGAAATCCCCATGAATAAAATAGAAATTCGTTCTTTTGATATGGACGCACGTGGTGTTGGCCATTTGCAAAACGAGGATGGTACGCAAGGGAAAGTTGTTTTTGTTGAAGGTGCTTTGCCAGGTGAATTGGTAACGTTCAGTTCGTATAAAAAGAAACCAAGTTGGGAAGTGGCGACCTTATCGGAGATTCATCGTAAGTCTTCGCAGCGTGTTCAACCAAAATGTGAATTTTTTGGAACATGTGGTGGTTGCTCTATGCAGCACCTCGAACCGGACGCACAGGTGGCAATGAAGCAGCGCGTGCTGGAGGATAATTTGTGGCACATCGGCAAGGTTAAGGCTGAAACGATGATGCGACCAATTTACGGGCCAACTTGGGGTTATCGTTATCGTGCACGATTGTCGGTGCGCCATGTTCTGAAAAAGGGTCTGGTTCTGGTCGGTTTTCATGAGAAAAAGTCGCGTTATGTCGCAAACATGGAAACGTGTGAGATTTTGCCAGTCCACGTTTCTGCAATGCTATTGCCATTGCGAGATTTGATTGCGTCGCTATCGATCATTGAGGCGTTGCCACAAATTGAATTGGCGATCGGTGAAGGTGTTACCGCGATGGTTTTGCGTATCATGGCCCCCTTAAGTAGTGACGATGAGGTTAAATTAAAGGCTTTTGCGGATCGCTATCAGGTGCAATGGTGGTTGCAAACCAAAGGGCCTGAAACGGCAGAGCCTTACTATCCCGAGGAGAGTGATCTGCACTATCTCCTGCCAGAATTTGGCGTCAAAATGCCGTTTAAGCCGACTGACTTTACGCAGGTAAATCATCACATTAATCGAGTTTTGGTTGCAAAAGCCTTGCGCTTGCTGGATGTGCAAAAAGATGAACGCATTGCAGATTTATTTTGTGGATTAGGTAATTTCACTTTGCCAATTGCAACGTTGGCGAGGGAGGTGGTAGGGATAGAAGGGAGTTCTACGTTGACGGATCGGGCGCTGGAAAATGCGGTACATAACGGGTTGTCGTCAAAAACTTCGTTTAGCACTCGGAATTTATTTGAGATCGGTGCAAATGACTTTGTTAAATTAGGTAAATTTGATCGTTTCTTAATTGATCCTCCTCGCGATGGGGCGATGGCGGTTTGTCAGGGGTTAGTTGATCTGACGCAGATTGCTCCTGAGTTGAAGCCGAGACGCATAGTTTACGTATCCTGTAGCCCCTCAACCCTTGCGCGTGACGCTGGAATTTTAGTTAATGGTGGCGGTTATCGCTTGAGCTATGCCGGGGTAGTGAACATGTTTCCACATACATCACATGTTGAGTCAATGGCAGTTTTTGATTTGATTTAATTAATTTTAGGGCAAGAAATTTCCTGGTATTTTTGATGTCTTTCTTTAAAGACATCAAGTGCCAAGTGTTTCATGCTAAAATCTAAGGTTAGATGAATTCTTGAGTTTTTGTCTTAACCCTTTCTTTTTATTGGAGTTTTTAGATGGCTATAGAACGTACATTATCTATTATTAAACCTGACGCAGTTGCAAAAAACGTGATTGGTCAAATTGTCAGCCGTTTTGAAACTGCTGGTTTGAAAGTTGTTGCTGCTCGTTTGACGCAATTGTCTCGTGCTGAAGCTGAAGGTTTTTACGCCGTTCACGCAGCTCGTCCATTCTTCAAAGATCTGGTTGATTTCATGATCTCTGGTCCAGTATTTGTTCAAGTATTGGAAGGTGAAGGCGCGATTTTGAAAAACCGCGATCTGATGGGCGCAACTGATCCTAAGAAAGCAGAAAAAGGCACAATCCGTGCAGATTTCGCTGAATCGATCGATGCAAACGCAGTTCACGGTTCTGATGCTGCTGAAACAGCTGCAGTTGAAATCGCTTACTTCTTCCCAGCATTGAACGTGTACTCACGTTAATTTGCTTTGAGTTGTAATTAAGGTAATAAAGTAATTGTTACCCCGTTTCGCTTCGCTGCGAAACGGGGTGTAAGAAGGAAACACATGACGGCACTCATAAATTTATTGGATTTAGATCCTGAACAGCTCGTTGCGTATTGTGGCGAACTGGGTGAGAAGCCGTTTCGTGCAAAGCAGTTGCAACGTTGGATTCATCAGTTTGGTGCAAGTACCTTTGATGAAATGACTGATCTTGCGAAGTCATTGCGAGAAAAGTTATCTACCAGAGCAGTGATTACTGCTCCCGCGGTGATAAGTGATCACACGTCACTAGACGGTACCCGTAAATGGTTGGTGGATGTGGGGCAGGGTAATGCTGTTGAAACAGTGTTTATTCCTGAGGAAAACCGGGGTACCTTGTGTATCTCAACGCAAGCCGGATGTGCGGTGAATTGTCGCTTTTGTTCTACCGGTAAGCAAGGATTTAATCGTAATCTGACCGTGGCTGAAATCATTGGTCAGTTATGGATGGCGGAATTTGAATTGCGCAGGACAAAAGGAATTCCGATGGGCCCTAAAGGGGAGCGTCAGATTACCAATGTGGTGATGATGGGCATGGGTGAGCCACTGCTGAATTTTGAGCCTACTGTGACCTCTTTACGCTTAATGTTGGATGACAATGCATACGGTTTGTCTCGCCGCCGGGTAACACTGTCGACAAGTGGTGTAGTGCCAATGATGGATAAATTGTCTCAGGAGTGTCCTGTGGCGTTGGCGGTTTCGCTTCACGCATCGAATGATACTTTGAGAGATGGTTTGATTCCATTAAACAAAAAGCACCCATTGTCAGAGCTGATGGCGGCGTGCAAGAGGTACCTGGAATTTGCGCCACGTGACTTCGTGACCTTTGAGTATTGCATGCTCGATGGTGTTAATGACACCGATGCGCATGCAAGAGAATTGATTCAGTTGGTCAAAGATGTTCCGTGTAAGTTTAATTTGATTCCGTTTAATCCATTTCCCGAATCTGGATTGAAGCGTTCCGCAAATCCTAGAATTAAAGCGTTTGCTCAGGTCTTGCTAGATGCCGGAATCGTGACAACGACCCGGAAAACACGCGGGGATGACATTGATGCGGCTTGCGGTCAATTGGCAGGTGAGGTCAAAGACAGAACGCGCGTCCAGGAGCGTATGCAAAAAATGGCGGAGTATCAAAAGAAATTTGGCGAAAATTTTGGCAAGATTGTGGAGATCACTCAGTGAAAGTTTTTGGATCGTATCGTTGGCTTAGGAGGCTTGTTCTCTTTTTTCTTGTTTTTGTTTTGTCTGCTTGTGCCTCAAAACATTTGGAAGGTTCAACGGATGATTCAAATTTTTCCGCAGAGAAATTGGAGGCGCAGAAACGCGCTTCGATCAGGATGCAGTTGGGAATAAGTTATTACCAGCAAAGGCAATACAAAGTAGCACTTGAGGAAATTAAACAGGCTATTTCAATTGCTCCTGACTTGGTCGATGCCTATAGTGTCCGTGCATTGATATTCATGGATATGGGTGAAAATCAGTTGGCGGAAGATAATTTCCTGTACGCATTGAAGCTTGCACCGGATAACCTGGACGTTGAAAACAATTATGGCTGGTTTTTATGCGTGAATAAACGCGAAAAGCAGGGTTTGGGTTACTTGGATAAAGTTCTTCAAAATCAGCATTATCCATCTTTGTCGAAGGCTTACAATGCCGCTGGCGTGTGCAGCTTGAAGATGAAAGATGCTGCCTCCGCTGAAAAGTACTTCTTGCAAGGATTTAAGATTGATCCGGCAAATCCAGATTTGAATAAAAATTTGGCACGTACTTTCTTTGAGCGTGGTGAATACGCCAAAGCGAAATTTTATGTTGGCCGCGTTCTCCAGCAAGATACATTGACTGCAGAAGTTCTTTGGTTAGCAATTAAAATTGAACGAAAACTTGGTAATGATGCCGCAGTAAATAGTTTGTCAGCGCAGTTGCGAAAGCGTTATCCAGATTCTATTGAGTTTAGTCTCTTGCAGAGAGGTTCTTTTGATGAGTGAGGTGGATATAAATCCTGCCCCGGAGTTGGTGCCTTCGGGTAATTCGGGCCCGGAGCGAGTTGCGGTGACTGATTCTGCGGGGGCGCGTTTGATGCATGCAAGGCAACAGATGGGTTTGAGCATTGAGCAAGTTGCTGAGCAGCTAAAGCTCTCGTTTAGGCAGATTTCAGCAATTGAGAGCAATGAATTTGATAAATTGCCGAAAATGGTTATCGTGCGCGGATTTGTTCGTTCTTATGCGAAATTGTTAAAGATCGATGCTGCGCCTTTGCTTGCTTGCTTGCCCGCTGATAATAGTGGACTTACCCTCGATGCTGATTTGCGTCCAACATTGGCGACTCCTTTCCTTGAGTCGAGATCTCCTTTTTTGGGTCGTGCTGAAAACAATAAAAAATATCTTCTCGGTGCTGTTTTTTTAGCTGTTGCTGCTTTGTTGTTTATTGCGGCTCAGCATTTTGAGCGATCTGAAGCTTTTAAGTCATTATTTACAAGTTCAGAATCAGAGAAATCAATGTCCGACCAAGTCGCAGCATCGTTACCGCAAATTGCAACGTCGGCATCAAATAATGCTGCTGGGGATGCTTTTCCTCCCGATGCTGCGCCAACGGTAGGGAATAATGAGAAGGGCTCAGCCGTTTCTGATTCATTAGCAAACCAGCCGATTGTTTCAAATTTAAATGAAACCAAAAGTGCTCACGCTGAGGTTGCTGCGGTTAGTGTGCCGACTGTGGCGACAGTGGTGAATCCCTCATCGGCCGTGGCTTTAAATGAAGCGAAACAAGGTAGTAATCAATTGCACCTGAAATTTCGACAGGATTCTTGGCTTCAAATAAAAAAGGAGTCGGGTGAAATTGTAACTTCTCACATGGCGAAGGCTGGAACTGAAGAGTTTTTTGATGTGAAAGATGCATTGCAGCTGCGACTTGGTAATGCCCACGGAGTCGATGCATGGGTGCGAGGCGCGGTATTAGATATTGTGCCTCCAAAAGATACAAATGTTATTAATTTAACCGTGAAGTAAGCATGGAACCATTTTTGTCTGAAATTGCTTCCGGGCCAGTGGCTCGGCGTTCAACTCGCGTTGCAAAAGTTGTCTACGGTCAGCGTGAAGTGCTGATCGGTGGTAATTCGCCGGTCGTTGTTCAGTCTATGACGAACACAGATACTGCGGATGCGATTGGGACTGCAATCCAAATTAAAGAGCTCGCTCGCGCAGGTTCTGAGTTGGTGAGAATAACTGTCAATAACCCAGAAGCTGCTGCAGCTGTTCCGGCGATTCGTGAGCAACTCGATAGAATGGGTGTTGATGTGCCGTTGGTTGGTGATTTTCATTACAACGGCCATAGTTTACTTAAAGATTTTCCGGCTTGTGCGCAAGCTTTGTCTAAATATCGCATTAATCCCGGGAATGTCGGTCAGGGAGCTAAAAGGGATACGCAGTTTGCGCAAATGATCGAAATGGCGTGCCGTTATGATAAGCCAGTTCGAATTGGTGTTAATTGGGGAAGTCTGGATCAGGCATTGTTGGCCAGAATTATGGATGAGAATGCCAAGTCACCGAATCCATGGAGTGCTCAATCTGTGATGTATCAGGCGTTAATAACCTCGGCAATCGAAAACGCGCAACGTGCAGAAGAGTTGGGATTGGCGGGTGATAAGATAATTTTGTCATGCAAGGTGTCTGGTGTTCAGGATTTAATCGCAGTGTATCGTGAACTTTCTAGCCGCTGCGACTATCCATTACACTTGGGGCTGACTGAAGCTGGCATGGGAAGCAAGGGGATCGTTGCCTCTACCGCAGCTTTGGGTGTTTTATTGCAAGAGGGAATAGGTGACACAATCCGTATTTCTCTGACCCCAGAGCCTGGTGGTGACCGTTGTCGCGAAGTAATCGTTGGTCAGGAAATCTTGCAAACAATGGGTTTGCGTAAATTTACGCCAATGGTAATCGCTTGTCCTGGTTGCGGTAGAACGACGTCAACGGTATTTCAAGAGCTGGCGGATGATATTCAAACTTATTTGCGCGATCAGATGCCAGTTTGGAAAAAGCAATTTCCTGGCGTAGAAAATATGAATGTTGCGGTGATGGGCTGTATCGTCAATGGGCCAGGTGAGTCTAAGCACGCAAATATCGGTATTAGTTTACCTGGTACGGGTGAATCTCCTGCGGCGCCAGTCTTTATTGACGGGGTTAAAGCGATGACTTTGCGTGGTGATAAGATCGCTGAAGAATTTCAGGCTATTGTGTTGGATTATGTGCAAAAGCGTTACGCAAACGCGGGTGACGTTGTAAGTAATTAATATAGGTTGGTCATGTCAGAAAATAAGAAAATAGAAAAAATAGTTGGTGTAAAAGGTATGAATGACCTACTTCCCGGTGATTCTCCTTTGTGGGAGTTGTTCGAGAATACGGTGCAGTCGGTTTTGAAAAGCTATGGATTTCAACAAATTCGTACGCCTATTGTGGAAGCGACGCCATTGTTTTCCCGCGGCCTTGGTGAAGTAACCGATATCGTCGAAAAAGAAATGTATTCTTTTGAGGACTCGATGAATGGCGATAAGTTGACGTTGAGGCCAGAAGGTACTGCCGGTATCGTCCGTGCCGCGATTGAGCACAATTTAGTTTATGATGGCCCGAAACGCCTTTGGTACACGGGACCAATGTTTCGTCATGAGCGTCCACAACGCGGTCGTTATCGTCAATTTCATCAGGTTGGTGCGGAGGCGCTAGGCTTTAGTGGTCCGGATATCGATGCTGAACTGATTATGTTGTGTCAGCGATTATGGGATGATCTCGGCCTGCAAAATATTCGTCTGGAAATAAACTCTATCGGTAACTCAACCGAACGAAATTTGCATCGTGCTGCTTTGATCTCGTATTTTGAGCAGCATATCGATTTACTTGATGCTGAAGCACAACGTCGACTTCATTCTAATCCTCTGCGTATATTGGACACTAAAAATCCTGCTATGCAAGATTTGGTCAATGCTGCGCCAAAGTTATTGGATTACCTTGGTGAAGAGTCGCTTGCGCATTTTGAAGGCGTTCAAAATATACTCAGAACAAATAGCATACCCTTCAAGATTAATCCACGTCTCGTCCGCGGTATGGATTATTACAATTTGACAGTCTTTGAGTGGATCACAGATGAACTGGGTTCTCAAGGTACGGTCTGTGGCGGCGGGCGCTATGACTCGTTGTTCTCTACTTTTGGAGGCAAACCTACGCCAGCATGCGGTTTTGGTATGGGTATCGAACGGCTAATCGAGCTGATGAAGGCTGCCGGTGACTTAAACGATACCGCGTTGTGCGATGTTTATCTTGTTCACCAAGGCGATGCTGCGCAAATGCAAGCGTTTATCTTGGGTGAGAGATTGCGCGATGCAGGTCTGGATGTTGTGTTACATTGCGCAACTGCGACAGGCGTCGGCAATTTTAAATCGCAAATGAAGAAGGCAGATGCCAGTGGAGCCGCTTACGCTGTGATTATTGGCGAAGATGAGCTTAGTAAAAATTCGGTTACTATTAAATCTATGCGATCGGATGATCAGAATGGTAACCAACAAAGCGTTCCATTTGATGCAGTTATTGATTATTTGGTAGACCAAATCGCTGGTGTGGGTTCAGACGCAGATTGCTGTGATGACCCTAATCATATTCATATTCACCATTAAAATATATAAGAACATGGCTTACGATCTTGAAGAGCAAGAACAACTCGCAACCCTTAAAGCAGCTTGGAAACAATATGGTAATTTGATTACATGGTTGCTTATCATCGCGCTTGTTGCCTATGCAGCATGGATGCAATGGAATAGCTATCAGAATAATCAGTCTGGGCAAGCTTCACAATTGTACGAAGAGCTTCAAAAGTCGGTCGCAGCAAAGGACGATGCTAAGGTGCAACGTGCAGCGAATGATTTGAAAGAAAAATTTGCATCGACATCCTATGCTTCTATGTCCGCTCTGAGCGCGGCGAAGAGTGCATTTGATGCTAATGATCTTAAAACCGCAAAAGCCCAATTGCAGTGGGTCATTGACACAGGTAAAAATGATGATTACAAGGCGTTAGCGAAAATTCGTTTAGCTGGTATTGCTTTGGATGAAAAAAATTATGATGCAGCATTGATGCAGCTGTCAGGTGATTTTCCGTTAGATTTGCAAGCGGAAGTACTTGACCGCAAAGGTGATGTTTTGGTTGCTCAGGCTCATGTAGATGAGGCACGAAAAGCATATCAAGCAGCGATCGATAAAATGACTGATAAAAGTCCAGCACGTCAATTGGTTCAAGTTAAGCTGGATGCCATTGGTGGTTCTGCAACTGATGCAGTTGTAGTCAGCAAATAACAGGAGTTGTTTATGCAATTTTCCGCCAAATTTATTTCGGTGGCAGTATTTTGCCTAATGGCAGGATGCTCGTCTTTGAATCCATTTGCTTCAAAACCGGATCCCAAAAAGCTGCCAGCACCGCTGGTAGATATAAAGCCAAGTTTATCAGTTAGACAGGCGTGGGCCGTTTCCGTTGGTGGTTCTGGTAAATCTGAGTTTACCCCTGCCGTGGATGGAACTGACGTTTATGCAGCTGCTGCGGATGGTTCGGTCGTAAAATTAGATGGGATGACTGGTCGTATTTTGTGGCGTGTCAATGCGGGCATGGGCTTAACTGGCGGTGTTGCGGCTGGTCTTGGCACGATTGTGGTTGCCGGCGACAAGGGTAATTTGCTTGCTTTTGATGGCGACGGTAAAGTCCGTTGGACCAAGCAGGAGTCTTCGGAAATTTTATCTGCACCTGCAATCGGTTCAGGCTTGGTTGTTGTGCGTAGTAACGATAATAAAATCAGTGCTTATGATCTGCAAAGTGGTCAAAAGAAATGGTCAGTAGAGCGTCCATTGCCACCTCTGATTTTGCGTGCTGTTCCGGGGCTGGTGGTCACTGGTGATCAGGTTATCGTGGCGTTGCCGGGTGGTCACATGTCTGCACTCGCGCTCAAAAATGGTGGGCTCCGGTGGGAGGCTGTTGTTGGTGAGCCAAAAGGTAATACAGAATTAGAGCGTGTGGCTGATGTTTCTGGTACGCCAGTGGTCGTTGGAAAGGACGTTTGCGCCACTTCTTATCAGGGGCGAGTTGGTTGTTTTGATTTGAGTACAGGTACTCCACGATGGTTGAAAAATATTTCGAGTGAAGTCGGCGTAAGTGCCGATGAACTTTTTGTATTTGCGTCCGATAATGGTGGTGTAGTGAATGCTTTTAATCGCGAAGGTGGTTCTAGTGCATGGAAAAATGACAAACTTGCTCGTCGTCATCTTTCGGCACCTATTTCTTTTGGTCGCTCCGTTGCCGTGGGCGATTTCGAAGGTTACGTTCATTTTCTCTCTCGAGAAGATGGTTCTTTCATTGGTAGGGTAGCTACCGATGGTAGTCAAATTTTAGCAGCACCAGTTGTGGCTGGCTCAAATTTGATTGTTCAAACAAAATCAGGATTAGTGGTTGCAATCGCAGCCGAGTAATACAAATGAAGCCGGTTATCGCACTTATAGGTCGACCTAATGTCGGCAAATCCACGCTGTTCAATCGGCTTACCCGTTCACGCGACGCATTAGTGGCAGACCTTCCTGGTTTGACGCGCGATCGCCATTATGGTGAAGGTCGGGTTGGAGAGAGACCCTTTCTTGTTATAGATACTGGAGGTTTTGAACCAGTTGCTAAAGAGGGGATATTGCATGAAATGGCAAAGCAAACCAAACAAGCGGTTGCTGAGGCTGATGTTGTTATTTTTATAGTTGATGGCCGCCAGGGATTGACGCCGCACGACAAAACAATCACTGACTTTTTAAGAAAGTCTGGTCGTTCTGTGATGTTGGTCGTTAATAAGGCGGAGGGGATGAGATATTCCGCTGTAACAGCCGACTTCTATGAATTGGGCATGGGTGACCCCTACGTGATTTCTGCTGCGCACGGTGATGGCGTCGCGGATTTAGTCGAAGAATCATTAAACATTGCTTTTGCTCAACGACCAGCTGAGGTTGAAGAGCCTGTCGATGTAGTTCGCGGTATTAAAATAGCCATCGTAGGCCGTCCAAATGTTGGTAAATCTACCTTGGTAAATACGTTGCTTGGTGAAGACAGGGTTATAGCATTTGACATGCCAGGAACGACTCGCGATTCGATAGAAATACCATTTGAACGTGATGGTAAGCACTATTCCTTGATTGATACCGCCGGTATTCGCCGTCGAGGAAAAGTTTTTGAAGCAATTGAAAAGTTTTCTGTCGTTAAAACATTGCAGTCTGTCTCTGAAGCGAATGTGGTATTGCTTCTTTTGGATGCGCAGCAAGACATTTCCGAACAAGATGCGCATATTGCTGGCTTTATTTTGGAGTCAGGGCGCGCACTTGTCGTTGGTGTTAATAAATGGGATGGATTGCAAAGTGATCGCCGCGATGAAATTAAATTTGATATCGAGCGTAAGTTGAATTTCCTCACTTTTGCAAAGTTCCATTTTATTTCAGCACTAAAATCAACTGGTATTGCCCCTTTAATGAAATCAATTGATGCAGCTTATGAAGCTGCAATGGCAAATTTATCGACGCCAAAACTGACCCGTGCTTTAATAGAGGCTGTTGAGCATCAGCAGCCTAAACGCAAAGGTTCCATTAGACCTAAGTTGCGTTATGCTCACCAGGGTGGTCAAAATCCTCCAATTATCGTGATTCATGGTAATGCCCTTGAGGCTGTTGGTGATGTCTATAAGCGTTACCTGGAAAAACATTTTAGAGAAACATTTTCGTTAACAGGGACACCGTTGAGAATCGAAATGCGGTCTGGTAAAAATCCGTTCGACAAATCCAAATAACCCTGGAGTGGTAGAAGTGGATTTAACTAGCATCAAGTTACTCAATTAGTAATAAAATCGATTACAGTAGCTTTGTAATTATTATCGGATTGCTTGAATTACTTCAAACAATCCCCAACTCCTGATCACAACAACACAATGGAGCTGTTATGAGCAATAAAGGGCAACTTTTACAAGACCCATTTTTGAATGCGCTGCGTAAAGAGCATATTCCTGTTTCTATTTATCTGGTTAATGGGATAAAGCTGCAAGGCCATATTGAATCATTTGATCAATACGTTGTTTTGTTAAGAAATACCGTAACTCAAATGGTTTATAAGCACGCCATTTCAACGGTGGTTCCTGCGCGCGCTGTCAGCATTAATACTGAATCTGAAACTGAGTAAATTCTTTGGTACTTTATAATATTTGCACATGTCATTAAGTATGCGAGCCGCCCTGGTTGGGGTTGATTTTGGTAGGGGGGATTTCGCATCGAGTTTGGAAGAGCTTTCTTTGCTTGCGCAGTCGGCTGGTGCGGACACCATTGCCACGGTAAGTTGCAAACGGGCTAAGCCTGATGCTGCTTTATTTGTGGGTTCAGGAAAAGCCAGCGAGTTAGCGGATCTTGTTGTCGACGAGCAACTCGATTTGGTGATATTTAATCATGCCCTTTCTCCAGCGCAGCAGCGAAATCTTGAACGTCACCTGAAAGTTCGTGTCGTTGATCGTACAAGCCTGATCTTAGATATTTTTGCACAACGTGCAAAAAGTCATGAGGGTAAAGTGCAAGTTGAACTCGCCCAATTGCAACATTTGGCAACTCGCCTAATCAGAGGCTGGACGCATCTAGAGCGTCAAAAAGGTGGTATTGGTTTGCGTGGCCCAGGTGAAACTCAGCTGGAAACGGATCGACGTTTGCTCGGTGAACGTGTGAAGATGTTAAAGGCGCGTCTTGCGAAGTTGCATCAACAACGAGAGACCCAGCGTCGCTCAAGAGATCGTAGTAAAACGTTTTCTGTGTCCATCGTTGGCTATACAAATGCAGGAAAGTCTACCTTGTTTAATACGTTGACCAAGGCTGGTGCGTACGCTGCAAATCAATTGTTTGCAACGCTTGATACGACATCCAGGCGACTTTTTCTTGGGGAGGCTGGCAATGTTGTGATTTCGGATACAGTTGGTTTTATCCGAGAACTGCCACATCAATTGGTTGCTGCATTTCGTGCAACCCTCGAAGAGACGATTCATGCGGATTTGCTTTTGCACGTTGTCGATGCAAATAGCCCTGTAAGATCAGATCAAATCGAGCAGGTCAATGAAGTTTTGAAAGAGATTGGGGCTGATCATATACCGCAGTTAATGGTCTTCAATAAAATTGATTTGGCAGCTCTTGAACCTGCGGTCTTATTAAATGAGTATGGTAATATTGAGAAAATATTTTTGAGCGCCAAAACAGGTGGTGGACTTGACCTGTTGAGGCAATCTATCGCAGATTTTGCTATCAAAAAAGCGTCAGAGATTGCGGGTATTAAAGTCGCTCCGGATGACGATGATGCTCGATTCAATATCCAGTAGCTCAACCTTCTATTCATTGGAAATCAAGAGAATGATTGGTTCATTTCTAAAAAGAATTGGTGTGACTTTGTCATTAAACGATCCTCAATGGGGGCGCGGCTCTCAAAACAACAATCAAGATGATAAAAAGTCACCTGATTCCCCACCTGATTTGGAACAGATCTGGAAGGATTTGAATCAGCGTCTGGCTCGGTTTCTTGGTCAAAATGGCGACGGAAACGGCAATGGGGATAAAGGCGGCAACTTCAATCCTGATCCTGTGAATGCAAAATTGGGTGTCGGCGCTATCGTGCTGGTATTTGTTTTCGTTTGGTTAATTAGCGGCGCCTTTATCGTTCAGGAAGGGCAAACAGCCGTCATTACGACTTTTGGTAAATATTCGCACGTTGCTGGAGCGGGTATGAACTGGCGCTGGCCATATCCGATTCAAAACCATGAAATCGTTGATGTGTCGCAAGTGCGAACAGTCGAGGTTGGCTATCGTTCGAACGTAAAGAGTAAACAGGCGCGTGAATCCTTGATGTTAACCGATGATGAAAATATTGTTGATATTCAATTTGCGGTGCAATATAAGTTGAAAAATGCTGTTGAATGGCTGTATAGCAACCGTGATCAGGATGAAATGATACGCCAGGTTGCTGAAACCTCGATCAGGGAGATTGTTGGTAAAAGCAAAATGGATTTCGTTTTATACGAAGGGCGAGAAAAAGTTGCTTCTGACGTCGCCGCATTGATGGAGCAAATATTGGCTCGCTACAAAGCGGGTGTTCAAATTGCTAATGTTCAAATGCAGGGAGTGCAGCCCCCTGAGCAAGTCCAAGCTGCGTTTGATGATGCGGTGAAAGCTGGTCAGGATAAAGAGCGTCAAAAAAATGAAGGCCAGGCGTATGCTAATGATGTGATTCCAAAAGCGCGAGGAGAAGCTTCTCGCATGCTTCAGGAGGCTGAAGGCTATAAATCGCGCGTTGTTGCTAATGCCGAAGGTAACGCGTCACGATTTAAACAGGTGTTGAGTGAGTATCAGAAGGCGCCGGTGGTAACCCGTGATCGGATGTATCTCGAGACCATGCAGCAAATTTTCGCAAGTACCAGCAAAGTTTTGATGGACACAAAATCTGGCAATAATATGGTGTATTTGCCGTTGGATAAAATGATGTCTCAGACTGAAACGTCAAACGCTAAGGCTGTTGCTGCATCGGCACAAGGTTCCAGCTCGCCATCAGTGCAAACGGCAGAGCAGCTGCCTACGATTGATGTTCGTAGTAGCAAGGAAGACCTGCGGTCCAGAGAAGTTCGTGATTCACGTGATAGAGAGGTACGTTAACATGAGCAAAATCATGTCGTTCCTGGCATTATTTGCTGGTGCTTTGTTGGTTGCTTACTCGACGATTTTCGTTGTTGATCAAAGAAATTTTGCGATAGTCTTTGCCTTTGGTGAGGTGAAGTCAGTGATTGATGAGCCTGGCTTACATTTCAAACTGCCGCCTCCATTTCAAAATGTTTTATTTCTTGATAAGAGAATTTTGACAATTGATGCGGATGAAGCTGATCGCTTTATTACAGCTGAGAAGAAAAATATCCTCGTTGATTCTTATGTGAAATGGCGTATTTCTAATCCTAAACTTTACTATGTCAGTTTTTCAGGCGATGAGCGCGGTGCAAAAGATCGCTTGTCGCAAATTGTAAAAGCTGCATTAAACGATGAAATTACAAAACGGACTGTACGTGAAGTAATTTCAGGTGAGCGCGGCAAAGTAATGGAGGCGATTCGTGGGAAAGTCACTGAGGAAGCCAAACAAATTGGGGTCGAGATTGTTGATGTCAGATTGAAACGTGTTGATTATGTTGAGCAGATCAATAATTCAGTGTACGACCGAATGAAAGCCGAGAGGTTGCGTGTTGCCAATGAACTTAGGTCAACTGGATCTGCTGATTCCGAAAAAATCAGGGCGGATGCAGATCGTCAGCGTGTCGTGTTGTTGGCGGAGGCTTATCGCGATTCTGAAGAAATGCGTGGGGCAGGGGATGCCGAAGCATCGCAAATTTACGCCAAAGCATTCGGTCAAAATCCGGAGTTTTATAAATTTTATCGTAGTCTGGAAGCTTATCGGGCTAGCTTTAAAAATAAGAGCGATGTCGTCGTTGTTGACCCAAGCTCTGATTTTTTTAAGTATTTTAAGAGCCCTGGAGTATCTAGCACTGGTGCGAATGCGGTAAAATCTAAGTAATTCAGAAAATACATCCAGCAAACAGCGATCTGTACCAAATTCGGTACAGATCGCTGTTTGCTGGACAGCTGCCGTAAAACGAATTTATTCATTTAATTTTTTTTGATTGTTTTTCATGCCTAATTGGCTTCTTCCTGAAAATATTGCCGACGTCTTGCCCTCCGAGGCGCGTAAAATTGAAGACTTACGTCGAGTTTTTCTTGATCACTTCAGATCGTATGGCTACGAGTTGGTCATGCCGCCGCTGCTTGAATATATTGAGTCATTGTTGACAGGTGCGGGTCAGGACACTGATTTACGTACCTTCAAATTGGTCGATCAGGTGTCTGGACGTACAATGGGTCTTCGGGCCGATATGACGACTCAGGTTGCAAGGATTGATGCACATTTGCTGAACCGTGTATCGGTTACCCGCCTATGTTATGCCGGAAATGTCTTGGTGACCAAGCCAGCTGGTTTGCATGCTACCCGTGAGCCGATTCAGATTGGCGCTGAAATTTACGGTCATGCTGGTTTAGAGGCCGATGCAGAGATACAAGAACTTGTGCTTGGTTGTTTGGCGCTAGCTGGTATCGAAGAAGTTCGCCTTGATTTGTGCCATGTTGGTGTATTGCGCGCAATTCTGGATCTCGATCCGGAAGCAAAGAAGCATGAAAATACGCTATTTTCTTTGCTGGAATCGAAAGATTTGCCTAGTATAGATAAGCTTAGTCGCGATTTTTCTCCTGAAGTGCGTGCAGCACTAATGTTGCTACCAGCGCTATATGGAGATGTTTCTATACTAAAAGTTGCTCGTGAAAAGTTGCCTGCTGTAAGTGGAATTGTGAGTGCATTGGATGAGTTGGAGCATCTCGCCGGCCTGGTCGGCCCAGCGCAACTGACAATTGATCTTGCTGATTTGAGAGGTTATCACTATCACAGCGGCGTCATGTTTAGCGCTTTTGTGCCAGGTTTGCCAAATGCGGTGGCGAGAGGTGGTCGATATGATCATGTTGGTGAGGCTTTCGGCCGTGCTCGACCAGCAACTGGTTTCTCATTGGATTTGCGCGAATTGGCGCGACTGATGCCTGTTGCTGAAAGAAAAGATGCAATTCGTGCTCCCTGGAGTCGCGATATTGCTCTGCTTCAAAAAATAACTGAATTGCGTAAGCAGGGAGAGGTAGTTATTCAAAACTTCCCCGGGCATGAAAATGAACAAGACGAATTTGACTGCAACAGGGTAGTCGTATTCGATGGTGATCAATGGATTCTTCAAAATGTAGGTTGAGTAATGTCAAACAATAAAACTCCAAAAAATGTCGTTGTAATCGGAACCCAGTGGGGCGATGAAGGTAAAGGTAAGATCGTTGATTGGTTGACGGATCATGCGCAAGGCGTGGTGCGTTTTCAAGGCGGTCACAATGCTGGTCATACGCTAGTGATTGGCGGGCAAAAAACGGCATTGCAATTGATTCCGTCCGGCATTATGCGTGAAGGTACTGCATGCTACATCGGTAACGGTGTTGTGTTGTCTGTTCCTGATCTGCTGCGCGAGATCGATAAACTTCAAGCAAATGGCGTTGAGGTGGTGTCGCGTCTGAAAATTTCCGAAGCCTGTCCAGTGATTCTGCCTTACCACACGGCACTCGATGCCGCGCGTGAAGTTGCACGTGGCGCGGCAAAAATCGGAACTACAGGGAAGGGCATTGGCCCTGCTTATGAAGATAAAGTTGCTCGAAGAGCAATTCGTGTTGCTGATTTACTCAATGCGGAGCGATTTGCGGAGAAGTTAAAAGAAAATCTCGATTACCATAACTTCGTACTGACGAATTACTTGAAAGCGCCAGCAGTTGATTATCAGAAGACGCTCGACGACGCACTGGCATTGGTGCCACGTATTCGTCCTATGGTCGCTGATGTATCGAGTGCGTTATATGCAGCCCATAAAGCTGGCGCCAATTTGTTGTTTGAAGGTGCGCAAGGTAGTTTGCTTGACGTTGATCACGGCACTTATCCGTTTGTGACTTCAAGTAACTGTGTCGCCGGTAATGCTGCGGCGGGTGCTGGTGTTGGTCCGAATATGCTGCACTATATTCTCGGTATTACTAAGGCTTATACAACGCGCGTTGGCTCGGGACCATTCCCGTCAGAATTACCAACTGATCAAGGTGTAGGCAAGCACTTGGCGAGTGTTGGACATGAATTTGGTACCGTAACCGGCCGTGCGCGTCGCTGTGGTTGGTTTGATGCTGCATTGTTGAAGCGCTCCGTGCAGATTAATGGTGTTTCTGGTATGTGTCTGACTAAGTTGGATGTATTGGATGGTATCGAGACTTTGAAGTTGTGCACAGGCTACAAGCTCGGCGATAAAACCGTTGATATCTTCCCTGTTGGTGCTGAAGAGGCGTCGCTCTGTGAAGCAATTTACGAGGAAATGCCAGGTTGGTCTGATTCAACTGTTGGTGCAAAATCGATGGAAGCTTTGCCATTAAATGCTCGCAATTACATTAAGCGTATTGAGGAGCTTGTTGGGGTGCCAATCGATATGGTCTCAACCGGTCCCGACCGCGAGGAAACCATCGTATTGCGCCATCCGTTTGTTTAAAGAAGGAAAAATAAGAATATGAATACACCAGCCTCTACCGATAAGGATTTATGGGTTTCGTGGGATGCCTATCACCGCTCGATTGAGCAACTGGCGCTTAAAGTGCATGAGTCTGGTTGGAAGTTTGACCAAGTACTTTGCCTGGCGCGTGGGGGCTTGCGCCCTGGAGATATTTTTTCGAGAATTTTCGATGTTCCATTGGCAATTTTATCGACAAGTTCATATCGCGAAGATGCAGGCACAGTTCAAGGTTCTTTGGATATCGGCAAATACATTTCGATGACTAAAGGCACATTGCAGGGGCGTGTTCTGGTTGTTGATGATTTGGTCGATTCAGGAGTGACATTGGAGCGTGTGTTGCATCATTTGCGCGAAAATTTTCCTGCAGTCACAGATGTGAAGTCAGCCGTAATCTGGTACAAAGCATGTTCCACGGTTGCACCTGATTTTCATTTGGATTACTTACCGACCAATCCATGGATTCATCAGCCGTTTGAGGAGTACGATAGTATTCGTCCTCATCAATTGAATGCCTGGTCGAAAAAAGGTGAGACTGCATAAAGGATTAAACGGAAGCTGTCATGCTTCCGTTTTTTTTTGAGCTCGTTTGATTTTTTGCAATTAATCTTCGTTATTAATCTAAGGTATTAATCTAACGCGAGTTCAACTATGAAGTGCAACTGAAGATAAATGGTTAAAGGTGGGAAGATGCAGTAGCATCCGGCCTTCCAGACCTCCAAGTCAAAGTTGCCCGAAATGACATACACACATCTTACCCAAGAC